>JBQGEO010000037.1:0-2155 GCA_052039655.1 Pararcticibacter sp. | reverse complement strand
AATTTTTGTCTGAACCAGTATCCGGCACTGATTTAGAAAAAGAAAATTTTTCCGGTTCACCGGCAAACATTTATCAAAATGTAAAGTTATTGTCTGACATAGGCAGGATATCAATACATTTTATCCGATATTGCATAGGATTTTCATGAAGTGATACTGGCTGTAAAACGGAAAAAGGGCAGATTATGTCAAAACGTATACTGATTTTTGATGACGATGTAGATATTTTATCTATCTGCAGTTTTATCCTGGAAGAACAAGGATGGGATGTACATACTTCTCCGCACTGCAATGATATTGTGAATAATGTCCGAAATATTCAACCGGATGTCATATTGATGGACAACTGGATCCCCGACTCAGGAGGGGTGATAGCAACGCAGACGCTGAAGAAAGAGGATGATCTGAAAAATATTCCCGTGATATATTTTTCAGCAAATAACGACATACAATCTTTAGCAAATCAGGCTGGCGCTGATACTTATCTCGAAAAACCGTTCGATCTGACTGAACTCGAAATGGTTATTGAAAGGGCCACAGTGAGCAAAGTAGCGTAGATCAATGTAAAACCTCCTCTAAAATCTGGTGCGACTTAACTTCTCCGAAGTTATCTATATGTAGCTGATAATACTCCAGGAGTTTCAGCAGTAATTCTTTTCTTTGTGAGCCGGGCACTTTAATCTGGCCGATGGAATAAGCATTTCCGGACACAAGGCCGGTAAAATATTTTATTAGCTCGCCCTGGATTATTTGAGGATGTAAAGGCAATGTCCGGACATAGCATCCATCTCTAAGATCAAAGAAATCAGCACCTGCTAATGTGGCATTGGGAAAAAAACCCAAATAACGGGTAAGATGTAAAAGGAACCAGAGATGGAAATTAGCGATCCCCTCCTCTGTTCTGTCAAGCAGCTCCACCGCACTGTAGATGAATTCAAAAAGACGCTCATCGTTCGAATGATTCTTTATAGACCGGTATAATACTTCATTCAGAAACAAAGCAAGAGAACTCTTCAAAATATTATAAGGGATACTTTCAAAAACAGGGCTGTTCCTCAATTCCGAAATCCTTTGGATGTTAGATGAGGGCTTGTGATACACCACCATATCTGTAAGATGTAAAGGTTGAAGCATATTCATTCTGATCTTCCCCTTAGACTTCTTTATTCCGTTAATCAGATAAGACTGAAGACCGAACTTCTCCGTGAAGATCTGAACAATAACACTGTTGTCAGAATAATCAGTTGTTTTTAAAACAATTCCCCGGGTTTTATAAAGCATCAGATTTTAGGGATAAAGATAATGATAGCAGTGATAAAGGCGAATACAGCGGAGATAAGAACTGCTGCAGAGGCGAGATCTTTCACTATCCCGGCTTCCCGGGAATAGCCGGGAGAAACAATATCGACCAGTACTTCAAT
This sequence comes from Pararcticibacter sp., assembly GCA_052039655.1. Lineage (GTDB taxonomy): Bacteria > Bacteroidota > Bacteroidia > Sphingobacteriales > Sphingobacteriaceae > Arcticibacter. The sequence continues at coordinate 734 of JBQGEO010000037.1, read as the reverse complement.
GGCCGTATTAAAAAGTTCACACACAATAACCAGAAAAACAGACAGGAGGATCCACAGCCATTCAGCTCCCGACAGATCAGCAACAAATCCGAACAGAGTAATAAGTGCTGCCGCAAAAGCATGAAATCTGAAATTGATCTGAGTGGAAAAGGCATAACTTAAACCCTGCCATGCATACTGAAAGCCTTTAAAGAATTTACTCATTGAGAAAAAGTGAAATCACTGCAAACCCAATTCAATAATATGTAAAATTTAAACGATAGGCAATATTATTGCATGTTGAACTCTCTTTGCTGCTTCAATTTTTTACGTTCGGACTTTTTATGGGCTTTCCTCTCTGCCTCGGCAGCTCTTTCCTCTCTCAATCCTTTGTACTCCACTTTTCGTACCACACTGTAAAAAGCGAAAAGAAACCCGATGCCAAATAAAATAGTTCCTAATATCATTGCCCAGCCGTAGAGCCCCCATTCCTCCCGTTTGATCACATATCCCAGTATGTTGAGCGCTACTCCTGATACGATCAGAAATAGGCCTCTTTTTAAGTATTTATTCATATTTACCTTTTGACAAACGACATGCCAATAGTCAAACCGCCATCTGTACATAGCCTGGATGATGAGCTGATTCTTCACTTGTATGCTTCGCAGGACACTCTAAGCCGGATATTGACAATTTACGTTAGCTGAGAGCTGATTGCTGATAGCCGATGACAAACAACTATTATCCGCTGATTG
>JBQGEO010000036.1:0-7478 GCA_052039655.1 Pararcticibacter sp. | reverse complement strand
TTCCCATTAGCGGGCTTTATCCCTACCTGCCCCGACACCTTACTGTCTCTTTCAGCATACAGATTAGGGATCGGAACGCAGAAATCATCGCTTTTCAGAACAGGCATGCGGCTGGGAACCTCACCCGGTTTGAATACAAATTTTTCATCGCCCGTAATATCTTTCATCACAGGCTTGAAACTTTTCCGAACAACTTCTGACGAGTCGCTGCCCTGAGCCACCACATTCACACCATTGGCAAGAAGAGCAGAAATTAAAACCAATCTGAAAACGGCATTCATAAAAGAGATATTAATGGTTCGTTTGTGCGGTATAAAGCTAAACATTTCACTGAAAATGAACAAATTGACTGTAATAAAAAAAGCGAACCAGAGGATTCGCTTTTTTTATTACGCTAAGAGCATGGTTATGCCCGCAACATTTGTTTTTAATGACCAGAGTGACCATCCGCGCCATGCGCATGACCATGAGCAAGTTCTTCGGCGGTTGCTTCACGCACGTTCAGGATGTTTCCTTTGAAATGCAGATCCTGGCCAGCCATCGGATGGTTTAAATCTACATTCACTGCACTGTCAGAGATATTTGTCACACGTGCACGAAACTGGTTGCCATGATTATCCTGTAAAGGAAGAACAGATCCGACTTCCGGAAGATCCATTCCCTTAAACATTTCAACAGATAGTTCAGCAAAAGCGTTTTCGTCTTTTTCGCCGTATGCATCAGCTGCGTTCAGATGAAAATCATAGCTGTCTCCCGCAGAAAGACCGTTCAGGTTTTCTTCAAATTTGGGGAGCATCATGCCTACACCGTAAAGAAACACCAATGGTTGCTCTTCAGTTGCTTTTTCCACAAATACTTCCTGTCCATTGTCAGTGGTGTACAAATCATATGTAAGCGCCACCACGCTTTGAGGTTGAATTTTCATAATTGTTCTTTAAAATAAAACAAGGGACTCAATCCTTATTTCATTGATTATCTATTATTTGTTTAAGTGCATCAGCTACTTCTCTAACGGGCAGGCGACAAGTTCTGTTTTTACAAACATAAATTTTGGTCTCATCTGTCCATTTATCCTGCAACAAAGGTAAACTTCCTTGCTTACCTCCCAAGATAATTTTACCAGGAATGAAATATTTTTCCAGTTCCTGTCTTTTCCGTTCGGCTTCGGGCCCTGTAATGGCAATTTCGAAGATGCCATAGATCTCATACATCAGCAGGATCGCCCAGTTGGAATAACCTGAACCATAGGCTTTTATTTCGGGAAAAACATTTCTCAGCATCACGCGCGATTGTTCCAGGTAGCCGTCTTCCTGGAAATAATGACCCAACCTGAACAGGTTCAACGCCATAACGGAATTAGACGCAGGAATAACATTATCACTGATCTCATGCTTTCTTGCTATGAGCTCTTTTCCGTTGTCGGAGGTAAAATAAAGCATCCCGGTACCTGCATCATAGAAATGCTGCAAAACATAATCCGTGATCTTCCGCGCCTCATGCAGCCACTTTTCATCAAATGTCACTTCGTACAAGCCAATGAAAGCCTCACAGACAAAAGCATAGTCGTCCAGGAACGCGCTTTCACTTATTCTGCCCTGCGAATTCAGGGGTTTGAAGACTCTCTTCAGTTCTCCGCTGCTGCTTAAGAGATGAGCCTGAATAAAACGGGCACTCTTCAAAGCAAGCTCCAGGAAACCAGGTTCATTAAATGCGCGGTAGGCATCAGTGAGACCTTTCAGCATCATGCCGTTCCATGATGCCAGGATCTTGTTGTCCAGGCCCGGGCGGATCCTCCCTTCACGGTACGCAAAAACTTTCCTCCTTATAGCATCGATCTCGTCCCCTGAGATATGATGCGCATCGCTTGTATGGATCAGAACATTCGTATGTTCTTCCGGCCAGTTGCCGCTGTCGGTGACCTGAAACCAGGCACAAAACACACTCAGCTCTTCTTCAGATAGGAAACTGCTCAGCTCTTTTTTTGTAAACGTATAAAACTTCCCTTCTACACCCTCGCTGTCAGCATCAAGAGCAGAGTAAAAACCACCTTCCGCCGAGATCATTTCCCGCTGCACCCAGTCAATGGTCTCGTACACTACCCGGCGCCAGGTCTCGTCCTTCTGTTCCTGCCATGCTTCCGAATACAGGCTTACAAGCTGAGCATTATCATACAGCATCTTCTCAAAGTGAGGAACATGCCAGTAGCCATCCACAGAATACCGCGCGAATCCTCCGCCAATATGGTCATAAATCCCTCCGTATGCCATTTTCCGAAGAGTTTGTATACATGCTTGTTTTACCGTTTCATCCTCGGAGAAGTGACTGTACCGAAGCATGAACGCCCAGTTATTGGGCAGCGGAAACTTGGGAGCCCTGCGATATCCCCCTTCCTCCAGGTCAAATGTCCGCGCCCAGGGCCTGACAATATCTTCCAGATCCTTAACAGAATACTCCAGCTCTTCTTCCGAAAGGTTCAGTTTCTCTGTTTGACGGATACCCTGGGTAAGCCTCTCAGCGTACCCGCGTGCTTCGTCCGGCTTATTTTCCCAAAAGTCTGCGAGCTGCAAAAGCAGATTTTTCCAGTCATTTTTTCTAAAGTATGTCCCCCCGTAAACCGGGCGCTGATCGGGAAGACAGATACAATTGAGCGGCCAGCCGCCCTGTCCTGTCATTAGCTGAACAGCCAGGATGTAGATCTGATCAATATCCGGCCGTTCCTCGCGGTCGACCTTGATACAGACAAAATGCTCATTCATGATGGATGCGACCTCTTCATCCTCGAAGCTCTCATGCTCCATGACATGGCACCAGTGGCAGGCAGAATAGCCTATACTGACCAGGATCAGCTTATTTTCCAGCCGGGCTTTCTGAAGCGCTTCGTCTCCCCATGGATACCAGTCTACCGGATTTTCAGCATGCTGTAATAAATACGGGGATGTTTCCATCCTTAAGCGGTTGGCCATAATATTAAATTCGTTTGTTTATAACAGTAAAGCAGCTGTCCCGCCAAAAGTTTTATAAGATTACATAAATGGCATAAGCCATGCAAAGTGTTTTATCTGCTTCGCTGCATGCTTCTGCCCCGGCTGTAATAGTAAGTAACCGTCAGCGAGATCAGCAGCAGGATACCCACAAACTGATGCAGGATACTATACAGCAACTTTGTTTCAAGAGGACTATGCAGCAAGGCTATAACTCCCAGCACCACCTGTACCACCACCAATACCAACGGGATATAGCGCATATTATGAAGAGGCTCACCGGCCGGCAATTTTGATGCCTTCCATGTCCACCAGGCAAGCAGGATGGTAATAAGATAAGCCAGGTTCCGGTGAATGAACTGAATACTGATAAGATTGTGGGTGATATCGGAAATAAAACTACCCTGGTTAAACATATACTGCCCCGGCCACCACATACCGTTTATAGTCGGCCAGGTGGGCGCCGCAAGTGCCGCATGGGTACCCGCCATAAATGCCCCATATATCAGTTGAACGGTAATGAGGACCAGCAGCCAGACATTTAAACTGCGAACAGATGCATCTCTGCTCAGAGCCTGTGAGGGCACTGTGATCTTCATAGCAAACCAAATAACATAACAGAGCAGCACCAAAGCGGCGATAAAGTGTATAGCCAGGCGGATATGACTCACATACACGAGGTCGGTACCAATCCCGCTCTTAACCATTACCCATCCTATAATGCCTTGTAATCCGCCAAGCAGAAAAAGGATGATCATCGGATGAATCATACTGCGGTTGATCTTTTTCTTCACCAGGAAATAAATAAAAGGGAAAATAAACACCAATCCCATCAGCCGGCCCCAGTCGCGGTGAAACCATTCCCAAAAATAGATGCTCTTGAAATCTTCAAGCGTAAAGTGGCTGTTGATATACTTATACTGTGCTATTTGCTGATATTTTTCGAAAGCTTCAAGCCAGGCCTTCTCGTTCATGGGAGGAAGAGCCCCCAGTATAGGTTGCCATTCTGTAATAGACAATCCGGAGCCCGTCAGACGGGTTATTCCACCCAGGAGTACCTGTACGATGATCATCACCGCACCGATCAGCAGCCAAATGGCGACAGGCCTGTTCTGCTTCAAAGAAATAGAGTCCATAAAAAGAGTAAAATTATATAATTACGTAATAAGCAGCCCGCAGCAAAAGGTATCAAAACGGTTACAAAATTTGATCCTGCGGTGCGGCCGCCTAAACTTTGATTATTTTCTGTTGTTAAGCCCAATATTGAAATGAATCTTATGCTTAGGAAACGCAGCAAATATAGAATTAAAAATGCCAGCTTCTAAATTACCAATATATAGTGCACTTGCTGCCAACCTCCTCATTGCAATCACCAAATTTATAGCGGCTGCATTTACCGGGAGTTCGGCAATGATTTCTGAAGGGATCCATTCTCTTGTTGATACGAGCAACGAAGTGCTCCTGCTTTGGGGAATAAGGCAGAGTAAGCGGCCGGCAGATGAAAAAAGGCCTTTCGGCTATGGAAAAGAGCTTTACTTCTGGTCATTTATAGTCTCCATAATGATCTTCGGAATCGGAGGCGGGATTTCTTTTTATGAAGGGATCACTCATATCCGGCATCCGGAAATCATCAAAAACCCCGCCTGGAATTACGCTGTACTTGGATTTGCCATCGTGTTCGACGGTATTTCGTTTATCACAGCACTTCGGGAATTTAACCGGCAAAGAGGTTCCACTCCTTTCTGGAAAGCTGTACGGAAAAGTAAAGACCCGTCCACCTTCGTGGTTTTATTTGAAGATGCGGCCGATGTTCTGGGCTTATTGGTGGCTTTCCTGGGTGTATTTCTGGGACATCAATTAAATAACCCGTATTTCGATGGAATAGCATCGATCGTGATAGGACTGATCTTAACCGGAATATCCATATTGCTCGCCACCGAAAGCAGAAGTCTCCTGATGGGAGAAAGCGCAGATCCGGGCATACTGGATGCAGTAAAGAGGCTTGCTGAAGCAGATGCCGGCATTACAAAGGTTTCGAGATCTCTTTCTATGTACCTGGCACCGGAAGAGATCATTCTGCTGCTCGACGTGAGTTTTAACGAAAACAGCAGCGGGAAAGAAATCACCGCTGCTGTTACACGTATAAAGGACAAAATTCACTCAGAATATCCTTCTATAAAACAAATATTTGTAGAACCGGTATGAGGTGCTGCCTCTTACAGTTCTTCATCATGCTGTGATGCATCAAGACCGAGGGCTTCGTCTTCAGGACTTACCCTCAAAGGCGAGATCATATTTGTCACGAGCAATAACAGATAAGAGCCGACAAAGGCAAATACTGACACTGCAACGAGCGTGACGAGGTGGATTACAAACAATCCTGTTTCTCCATAATAAAGACCGTTCCCGGTGGTATTTCCGGCGTTTACAGTCTGACTGGCGAACACCCCTGTCAGGAGCATACCCACCATACCTCCTACCCCGTGACATGGAAAAACGTCGAGGGTATCATCAAGGTTAGTACGCGTTCTCCATATAACAACCAGGTTGCTCACGACCGCAGCTACAGTACCGATAACAAGTGAATGAGGCACGGTAACGAATCCGGCAGCAGGTGTTATGGCAACCAGGCCGACTACAGCACCAATACAAGCTCCGACGGCTGAGGGTTTCTTGCCTCTGAACATATCAAAGAACACCCATGCCATTGCAGCCGCAGCAGACGCAGTAGTAGTGGTAGCCAGGGCTGTTGCAGCAAGGGGACCGGCACCACCGGCAGAACCTGCGTTAAAACCAAACCATCCGAACCACAGAAGGCCGGTACCAAGGATCACGTAACTGATCCGGGCAGGAGTATGTTCAGGAGTTGTACGGCTCTTCAGGAAAATAGCAGAGGCCAGAGCAGCCCATCCGGCAGACATGTGGACCACTGTACCGCCTGCAAAATCAAGCACTCCTTTTTTAAAGAAAATGCCGTCAGGATGCCAGGTGGCGTGAGCAAGAGGTACGTAAATAAAAATCATAAACAGACACAGGAAAAGTAAATAGGAGTTAAACCTGATCCTTTCTGCAAATGCTCCGGTGATCAGGGCGGGTGTGATTACCGCAAATTTCAACTGGAACATTGCAAACAGAACAAGGGGAACAGTCGGCATAAGCGACCAGGAGGCATTTCCCAACATACCTTTCATCATAAAAAAGGTTGAAGGATTTCCAATGATCCCCATACCGCCCACATCTTCTCCAAAAGCCAGGCTAAACCCAAACACTACCCATAAGACCGTGATGAGACCCATACAAATAAAGCTCTGGAGCATCGTTGAGATCACGTTTTTCTTACGAACCATCCCTCCATAAAAGAAAGCAAGACCGGGTGTCATTAATAATACGAGTGCCGTAGACACCAGAAGCCAGGCAGTGTCGCCTGTATCCAGTTTACTTTCGGTCACAGCGGAGGGTTCTACTGATGGGAACGCTAGTCCGAGCACCACCGCAACAATTAGCAAAAGAAATGGTAATACTTTTTTCATGTTTTTATCCTATAACTGTTTTAATTGATAATTATTTAGGGAAATTAAAACATTTATTTTACAAAAACAACAATAAAATGATAATTAATTTACATTATTCACATTTTTAGTTTTAAACAAAACAAAATACACCATTAACTACCGATAAAAAATACAAATAGAAACCAAAAACAATCAAATCATGAGAAAAACTCCGGATTCCTTCAGAATAAAACAACCCAATTCGTCAGAATCAATAAAAAAAAGACCAACATTATACAGAATAATCTAAACAGGTGAGTTAAAACCCATAAAACAACCGGAATGCGCGGTTAACAGGCTGCCCCTTTGTCCATGAGAGTCCGAAATCTATTCTGACCATAAGGCGTTGAAAACCGAAATATGCCTCCCGGTAGGTATTTCTCGGTTGTCCGAGATATGCCCCTCCCACAATTTCCTCGAGTTTGAGCTTCCTGAAAAGCGGAACCTTCCTGATAAACCGGCCGGAAAAATTATGTTCATAGTGTGCTTCCAGGAACCTGTCATCCGTAGCGAATGCATAATAATCAAGAAAGTGGAAGTTAGGGAACAGGGGGTTATATATCGCCGTCTGATTTCCCGTAAAGTGGCGCCAGTCGGGGAAGTACAAAGATTTGGTTTGAAGAAACTTGCCAGCTGAAAGATAAAAGGAACTATACCCCCATAACCCGGTCCTGATCTTATCCTGGTAAAGATCCGCAGATATAAAATCATAATCCACTGCGGATTTGAAAACATGAGGAATTCCTTTTCGGTAGTTAAATATAATTGTAGGATACCTTGCAGGCTCGTAAATCTTCGTATCAGGCCTCCGGGTATACTCCTGCCCGAATGTATAGGAGATCTTCGTTTCGATGCTCAGCGCATTATTAACCGGAAAAACTTCAGCCTCCAGCCCGGGGCTCTGCGGGTTATTTGAGGTGATATTTTTGGAGGTGCTCTCGAATAT
>JBQGEO010000035.1:0-2703 GCA_052039655.1 Pararcticibacter sp. | reverse complement strand
GCTTACGATGCTCAAAGACTGCTGAAGCCCCGACATCCACAGCTGTTTTCCTATAAATCCGGTGACCAGGCCTAAAATCACATACGACATTACCCGTCCTACCTGATACATCAGCTTATCCAGTAAAACAAGCCATCTGTTAGTGTGACTGGAGGGCACGGCGAATGCTAAAGGCCCGCACATTCCGATACAATGCACGCTGCCAAACAATCCTGTAAAAAAAGCCAGGGCCCAGATGCTCATTGTATAAAGACTTCTTTATCGTACATATACATTTTGTCGCCGCTCTTCCATTCAAACGTTAAGCGCCAGCTTCCTCTCTGAATATCTTTTAAAGGCACAGATGTCTCTATCCCCGCACCGCTGTTGATTGTAACCAGGCGGTCAAACTTTCTGTCTTTCGAATGGATAAACTTTAAAGTGCCGGTTGAGGGTTTGCTGAAACGGATATTAAGCTTATTTCCCTCCTGTATTATCGATGGGGCTGCTTTATCGTGTTCAACGTTCATCTTCCGTGAATAATCCTGATCGTAACTTAATCCCTTTTCATAATAATCTTTCTCAACAAGATCGTCCTTATCACTTAAGATCATCTTTACACTTAATGCTATGATAAAACTCATAAACAGAGCCATAGCAATTACCAATTTCTTTCCCCAGTTCATCTACTATAAATTAGGAGGTGCAATAAACGTCGTTTTTACTTTATCTACAAGCTTTCCCTGTGAGATTATATCCAGCTCTATATCGGACTTATACTCGGTGATCGCTTTTTGGGGCCGGATTACAAAGAAGGTAATCTTTGTACTTCCCGCTTTCTCAAGCCTGCTCTCCTTTCGGATAAACTGCACTGTGGTGCCCGGTTCAGCGGCCCTGAGTTCAAAATCGACAGGGCTGTTCGTCTTATTTACAAGTTCGGCATTATACAAATTACTGACCGTCCCGTCATCCCGTAGCTGATATAGTGTCCCGCCGGCCCTGAGCACAGTCGTTTCTACATCCGTACGTCTCACCAGCAGAACTGTTAACACTGTGATCATTATGACTAAGACAGCTGCGTAAGAATAAAGTCTCTTTCCCGGTTTAAATGGTTTTTGAGTAACAATCTGATCCTCGGACTTAAACCCAATAAGGCGTTCCGGCCTGTTGATCTTCTCCATCACCATATCGCAGGCATCGATACAAAGAGTACAATTGATACACTCAAGCTGAGTACCGTTGCGTATATCTATTCCTGTTGGGCACACCTGAACACAGAGGCCGCAGTCAATACAATCCCCCTTTGTTTGCGCTGAAAGCACGTCTTCGTTTCGTTTACGTTTTCCCCGGGGCTCGCCGCGTTTGTAGTCGTACGCAACCACCATTGAATTATTGTCGAGCAAAACACCCTGCAAACGGCCGTAAGGACAAACCACAATGCATACCAGTTCTCTCATCCTGGAAAAAACCAGGTAAAACACCCCGGTAAATACCCATATGGCAATAAAGCCCGTAACATGCTCACTTACCGGTTCTCTTATGATTTTCATCAATGACTGCGATCCGATGATATAGGAGAGAAAAATATTCGATATAAAGAAAGAAATAGTGATGAAAACAAAATGTTTGAGCCCCTTTTTCCAGAACTTCGTGAACGTCAGGGGCGACTCATCCAGCTTTTTCTGTTTTTGAGCATCTCCTTCGATCCAGTATTCGATCCGCCGGAACACCATTTCCATAAAGATCGTCTGCGGACATGCCCAGCCACACCATACCCGGCCAAAGACAACTGTAAATAAAAAGATAAATACAATCAGAATGAGCATCCCCAATACGAACAGGTAAAAATCCTGGGGAGAAAATATCACTCCGAAGAATGCGAACCTTCTTTCAATTATATTGAGCAATACCAGTTGTTCGCCATTAACCCTAATGAAGGGGCTTGCAAAAAGAAGGGTGAGAAGAAACCACCCGAAGTAATTCCTGTATTTATACAGCTTTCCTTTAATAAGCTTGGGATATATCCATCTTCTCTTCTTGCCGTCTTCGGTTACTGTCGTGATATGATCCCTGAATGAACCCGCTTCTCCCATTGTAGTGTATTTAAAAAAGCTGCGGGTTGTATAGTTACAAGAAGCAGGCACGATACCCGCAGAACCTGCAACCCACAACCCGCAACCTGGTCTTATCCTTCTTTCTCTCCCTGAGGTGCTTTTGCACCAGCAGGATTAGTCCCCTTTAAGGATAAAATATAGTTTGAAATTTCTGATATCTGTTTGGGAGTAAGAGTTTTCTCCCATGAAATCATTCCCTTGTCAGGAATTCCGTATTTAATTGTTTTAAATATGTCGTTAATTTTACCGCCATGCAACCAGTACTCATCGGTCAGATTAGGTCCCACAACCCCCTGTCCCTTATCGCCGTGGCAGGCAACACAGTTTGTATTGAACAATGCTTGTCCTGCTGATATTACTGCTGCATCTCTATTCTCTTTCACCGTATTCTCATCGATCAAATTAGCTGCTTTTGAAAGATACGCATCCTTGGCTGCTTTTGCTTCTTTCATTTCAACCACATATTCCTCATCCTGCAATTTTCCCCAGTTGAAAACATGATAATTGAGTAAATAAGCACCTGCAAAAACTATCGTAGCATAAAACAGCCACATGAACCAGGCCGGTGTAGGGTTATCCAGTTCTGCAATTCCGTCAAACTCATGATCGA
>JBQGEO010000034.1:0-4184 GCA_052039655.1 Pararcticibacter sp. | reverse complement strand
CCTTTTTTAAGTTCAGGTTCTCCCCAGCCATCCATGTGCATAACAATCTGTACTTCAGGACGGAGTTTTATATTCTGGGAATTGGTTACCATCTTCCTTGTAAACCGGTGTACGGTAAATACTTTCGGCGGCAGGTTGTTTTCCTTAACCAGTTTCGCGAGGAACTCCGAACAATAATTGATGTCGGCTGCATCATACGTTCCGATGCGGGTTCCGGGTTTAGCTCCCGTTTTCATAGAAAATTCAGGGTCGATACCAAGATGTACATGCGGTAATTTTAGATACTTTTCCAGCAGCGGAAGCTCTGTCCGTATATCGCTCAGCGCGACCTGGATATCCAGGAATACGATTGCCTCACGCTTTTTGGCAATCTTTAACACCGAATCAATCTGCTTATCCGGCATGCGGAACCTGTATTTGCCATCTTTTCCGCCATCGCCCTGGGCTACTACAGCGATGTAATGAAGTGCTGGCTGAACCGGGGTCTTAGGGTCTGCTTTTTCCCAGTGCTTTACTTCTTTATCCAGCCTCGAGAGCATTTCATTAGGGGGATATTCTCCTAAAATACCCATTCTTTTAGAGTAGAGGTTCCCGTAATAAGCAACTATCCGTTTAAACGGGAGTATTGCTCCCGGGAGCGGATAAGGCTGTTTTTTTACCGGCCAGTATCCCGAAGTATCTCCATTGGCCAGCTCCTTTATTTTCTGATTATAGGCAGCTGTATCCACCGGTTTGTAGGCCGAAGAACTTTCAGAGGAAGTACTGTCTGCACTCTCTGCCGCCTGTTTTCCATTTTTTGTCTTATCTCCCGCTTTTCCGGAATTTTGACTGCACCCGAGAGTAAATATACCCAGGGTAGCAGCAATCAGTAATGTATGCTTATATTTCATAATTTAAATTGTCAATTGGCTTTCAGCCGCGGGCAATCACCCGTACCCCAGCTGCTAATTCCCCCTAAACTCACCCCTCACTCATAACACCTTTTCAGCTCTCAGCATTCAGCCGTCAGCAATCAGCTTTTGGCAGTCAGCCCCCATAACCTCACCCATAACTCATAACCCATAACTCGATTCACCCCCTTCTCACCTTCCCAAAAACCCCCAGCGGAAGCTTATTCCCTGCAGTTGCCTGGAGATAGAGTTCACCGGTTTCCATGTTCTGCGGATTTTGTATCGTGGTCTTAAGCAGGTTTTCAACGATAACAGATGAAAATCCCATAGAATATGTATTGAGAATGAGAAAGTGCTCCTCTTCGTCCAGGAGCATGGAAACATCCTGCATCATCTCGAGGATATGGTCTTCAAGTTTCCATTTTTCGCCATTAGGCCCGTGTCCGTATGCCGGAGGATCGAGGATAATGCCATTGTATTTCTTGCCCCGCTTGATCTCCCTTTTTACAAATTTCAATGCATCTTCAACTACCCAGCGAATATTCTGCAGGTTCGAAAGGTCCTGGTTTTCATTAGCCCAGGTAACCACTTGTTTAATGGAGTCCACATGAGTGGTGTCGGCACCAGCAGCTTTTGCAATGAGGGAAGCTCCGCCTGTATAAGCAAACAGGTTGAGCACCTTCGGTTCCGCAGTTTTAAACCGTTTGATACTTTCTGAGATATAGTCCCAGTTTACAGCCTGCTCCGGAAAAACACCGACATGTTTAAAAGAAGTAAGGGCCAGCCTTAATTTTATGTTTACATCCTTATTGGCATAATTAATATGCCAGCGGTCCGGTGTTTTGGAATTTTTCTTTATCCATTCTCCCGAAGTGGCAGAACGCCCTTTAAAACGGATATCGTGTAATTTTTGCCATTCCGACTGTGGCAACTGTTTTCCCCACACAGCCTGCGGTTCCGGCCTGATGAGAATAATATCGCCAAAACGTTCCAGTTTTTCGAAATCGCCGCAATCTATAAGTTCGTAGTCTTTCCAGTGGGAAGGGGTAAGTAATGAAATCATGTATAAATAAAGCTATTAGCCCTCAGCAATCAGCATTAATTGCCAGCTAATCGCCGTAAAAATAGGTATAATGGATAACATTGCTTTGCATTTGACCTGAATAATTTATCCCGCATATATCTTATCCTTTAGAGTTTATCCTTTGCCGCCTGAGTAAATTTGCTGGCGAAAACAAAGTCATTTAATTGCTGATTGTCAGTATGGGCGATTTCCTTATTCGAGCCTTCCCATTCTTTTAATCCCTCGTAGAGGAAAAGGATATGTTCACCGATGCCCATAACGGAATTCATGTCATGGGTGACCACTACAGTGGTTATATTATATTCATCTGTGATTTCGTTGATGAGCTCGTCAATCAGGATGGCGGTGCGCGGATCAAGCCCCGAGTTCGGTTCGTCCACAAATAAATATTTAGGCTGCATGGAAATGGCCCTGGCAATTCCCACCCTTTTCTTCATTCCTCCCGACAGCTCCGCCGGAAACAGTTTATTCTTCCCAGCAAGATTAACCCTTTCGAGGCAGAAGTTAACCCTTTCAAGTTTTTCAGCTTTGCTTTGAGTCGTGAACATATCGAGTGGAAACATAATGTTCTCCTCCACGGTCATCGAGTCAAAAAGTGCAGAATTCTGAAAAAGCATTCCGATTTCTTTCCGGATCTCAATGCGCTCTTCAGTATTCATCTTAGTAAAATCCCGTCCGTCGTAGATAACAGATCCCTGGTCGGGGGCATGAAGCCCTACCATACATTTAAGCAAAGTTGTTTTGCCCGACCCCGATCCCCCGATGATGAGATTGTTCATCCCATCCTGAAATACACCCGAAATCCCCTTGAGAACGTAATTGTCGTCAAACGATTTATGAATATCTTTAATTTCAATCATAACATCAGGCCCGTAATAACATAATCAGCTGCGAGAATAGCAATACAACTGGTCACAACAGTCTTCGTGCTGGCCCTGCCAACATCAAGAGCACTTCCTTTAACATAAAAGCCCTGGTAGGAAGATACAGAGGTGATAATGAATCCAAAGAAGAAAGCTTTCACCAGCGCCACTGCGATAGTATAAGGAACAAAGCCTTCTGTAATACCCCGGTAATAATCTGCTCCGCTTATCGCGCCCGAAAACGTTCCGCCGATGTATCCGCCCATAATGGCAAGTCCTATAGAGATGGTCACAAGAAGTGGAATCATCGTAATTCCGGCTACTATCTTGGGCAGAATGAGATAGCCGGGAGCATTGATCCCCATAATTTCAAGCGCATCGATCTGCTCGGTCACTCTCATGGTTCCTATTTCAGAAGCAATAGACGAACCGATCTTTCCGGCCAGCACCAGTGCGCTGATTGTTGGACTCAGTTCCAGAATCGTAGAGTCTCTGTTTACCGAACCTATAATGGTTCTCGGAATCAAATCACTTTGAAGCTGAAACGCAATCTGCAGTGTCATCACTGCTCCGACAAATACAGAAATAATCCCGATCAGGTAGAGAGAGTCGACCCCAATATAGACCATCTCATTGAAAATATTAGTCCAGTAAATTTTCCATTTCTCAGGCCGCTTGAAAACGGCCTTTAACAACAGGATATAGCGTCCAAAGTGAGTAAACATTTCGTTATAGTGTAAAAGTTATTTTCTTGTCTTTGATTTAAACGTGTTTATATACATATTCTCAGCAGCCTTTAACAGATCTTAATCGATCTGTTTCCACGGGGAATGCCCCCATCAAGTAAGCTTCAGGTATCTCCGGATACATTATTTTGCCCGGACGTTCCCCTGTTCTTTTTTCGAACAACACTTTCCTGCTAAAGGATGTTTTAATTATACTTTCAGTTTGTTAATTATCAAGCGAATAATTGTAACAAAACGTTCAGCCGGAAATCTAATTCAATAATAATGATTCTGCCGCAAAGATGCCGGAGGATCTTAAATAAACATAAATATGGAAAAGAAACTGCAAAGGGATGAAAATAAAAAAGTACTGGCAGGTGTTGCTGCGGGACTAGGGGAGTACTTCGATATGGACGTGACATGGGTCAGGATAATTTTTGTTTTAATGGCCGTGTTTGGCTTCTCAGGGGTACTGATCTATATCATCCTATGGATTGTAGTGCCGGCAAAACCATTCTTTGAAGCCTACGGGAATAAGTATGAACCCAACTATCAGGGCGGGAGCGGAACAGATTACAAAAGGCAGCCTGAATTTGACTTTCCTCCGTTGAAGAAGGAAGGA
>JBQGEO010000033.1:0-1513 GCA_052039655.1 Pararcticibacter sp. | reverse complement strand
TCGTACAGGGGAAAATACATGTTAATTGATTTTTGGGCAAGCTGGTGCGTGCCCTGCCGGAAAGAAAACCCTAACCTGGTAATAACTTTTAACACGTTTAAAGATAAAGGCTTTACGATATTGGGGGTATCCTTAGACAAGGATAAGGCAAGCTGGATAAAAGCTATTCAGAATGATCAATTGCATTGGACGCAGGTCTCAGATCTGAAATACTGGGAGAATGTGATTGCAAAAAGATTCGATATCAGGTCTATTCCTCAGAATATTTTAGTAGACCCGTCCGGAAAGATCATTGCCCGCAATTTGCATGGGGAGGATCTGGCCCGGACGTTAGCACGGGTTCTTAGATAAAATTTGGCGCGCAAAGTGTATTAACACAAAAGGACATCTACTTGTCACCAACTGCTTCATTAAAACAAATTGCCCGATAAGCGTATTACAGTCAATATATGGGAATGCATCACAATCGGAGCCAAACAGTTTTGTCGGCTGGAGGCTCAACCGTGAAAGTCATTATCAAACAATTATTTGAGCGATCGAAATGAATTCAACAGAAATGAAAGCCTTGTTTAAAGCATGGAGAGCCGGGCGAAAATTATACCTGAATTTTTTTAACGACTTTTCGTTAGAAGAACTCAATAAAATCCCCCTGGGTTTCAGCAACAATCTCATTTGGAATATGGGGCACGCCATCATCACACAACAAAAGCTCATATACAAAGGCTCCAATTTGGCTGGTTACGTTTCCGATGCTCTATTTCACAAATATCAGTCGGGAACCAAACCTACTGAACCTGTTGCTGAAGAAGAGGTCGGTGAACTAAAAGCACTTTTGTTGTCGCTGATATAAAAAACAGAAAACGACTACTATGCGAAAGTCTTTAGCAATTACAATGAGAGGGTCACGGGAATTGGCTTCCACCTGTCATGTATAGAAGATGCATTCGAATGTAATAATTTCCATGAAGGTTTGCACCTGGGATACATGATGAGTATTCGAAAGCTAGTTTAAGTTGAGGAATAATTAAAAGCGAAGACATGCCATTATCAAATAAATACACTGCTGCAATACAGCATAAAATTCTTGAGATCTATCCGGGGGAAGCCTTAGATTATTATCTTTTAGAGAATAATACACCTGTAATTTCTCAAAATAGCTTACTCAGCTTTCTTGGAGTATACACCGGAGACAGCGAAAAAGTATTCTTCCCCGAGGAAAAGAAAATGATCTCTTTTCAGACTGATTCCGGGGCCATAGAAGTGGGCATTCCCGTGGAAATGCTACCATTGATATGCGTTGGATTCGCCGACTTTGGCATTTCCAATATGCATTACAAAGGAATATCTGAGAATGCGTTCAGGCTATTGATCAGTCTATCCCTTAGCGGCTTAAGCTCATTGATAGATGAAACAAAGGCCGAATAGTTGTAACTCCGGGGCATGGTGGACTTTGCGAGCCTTAAGTCAGCAAACCATTTGGATAGCACTCATAAATCCGGTTAAGAACCTGATT
>JBQGEO010000032.1:0-4732 GCA_052039655.1 Pararcticibacter sp. | reverse complement strand
TTCTCTCAAAACGTGAGCTCGAAAAAGGAAAGATCAGTTTACTTTGGGAAGGAAAAACACCTATTGAGAATACGCTCTATTTTGCGATGCGAAAAAAGACTATATATGCGGCCGAAATAACGCAGATAGAAGAGATTTTTGAAAAAGAAATGGGAGAACTGACGCTTTCTAAAACAAATCTCTAAAAAAGTCACTTTGCTGTAACCTTGATCCAATCGCCGCGTAAGAAGGAAAAACTTAATCTATGGCGGTATATCTATCAATCAGACGCAGACTCTGGGCTGCGATCCTTTTCTCCCTCGTCTTTGCAAATGCGTCAAAAGCGCAATTAAACCAACTGACGGGGAGTTATTTTTCTAACCAGTATCTGTCTAATCCTGCAATGGCAGGCCTGAATCCCGAGCTAGTGTTAAATATGGCGATGAGCAAGCAGTGGCAGAACATTCCGGGGGGACCTAAAATCCAGTCATTCACAGCAGATTATGGTGTAAACGAAAAACTTGGTCTCGGCCTGAATATTTACAATGAAAAGTCCGGGCTAATCTCTAATACCAGGCTTCTGGCAAGTTACGCCTATCATCTCCCCTTAAACAACGACGGCAGCAGGCTCAGCTTTGGCATTTCAGCGGGCTACAGCAACGAACGCCTTGATGGAGCATCCGTCAATGGAGAATCCAACGATGCTGTTGTGGGAAAATTCAACTATCAGAAAAGCAGCATAGACGGCGATTTCGGAGCGGCTTACCAGAACAACCGGCTTACGTTACAATTTGCTGTTCCAAAAATGAAGTCGTTGTTCCAGTCTGACGATTATGGCAGCGAAGCCTACCAGACAGCGGTTTACTCAGCGGCGAGCTACAAATTTAAATTTGCAAATACCCTCGATGGCATGAGTGTTACGCCTTTGGCTGCTTTCAGAAGTATCCGCAACTCAGAAGACATAGCCGAGATCGGGGCTAATTTCACTTTTGCAAATGAAGCGGTGAATCTAATGGGCATTTATCATACAACAAAAAGCATGTCGCTCGGCCTTGGAGCAACATACAATAAGCTTTTCACCATCACCGCGATGTACACCTCTGACACAGGCGTTCTTAGCAGCTACACAAACGGAACCTTTGAACTAGGGCTTCGCCTACATATGCTGCGTGCCAAATAAGCTCCACATAAGTCGTTATTAATTGCTAAAGAATTTTCAGAAGCCCTAAAAGGCTAAAATAAAGAATCAATGAAATTTAAACTTCTAATACTTTCCGCTGCCTGCCTGCTTTTTTCTACAGGAATGAGTATCGGACAAACCATCACCAAAGTTGCCCAAGGTGGAAAACTTAGCGGCGTTGAAGGATTTTGCGTTGACAACAGCGGCAATATCTTCGCAGCTGTAACGGACTACGGAAGCGAGGATAACTCGGGATATGTTTTTAAAATCACTCCGGGAGGAACCCAGACACTTGTTGCCGGGAAAGAAACCGGATATTTCCAGGAGAAATTAAACGGACCTGCAACCGAAAGTTCTATCGACAGGCCCAAGGACGTCGCATTGGACGCATCCGGAAATATATATATAGCGGGTTATGGCGGCAAAATCTATAAGGTCGACGCTGTTACTAAAATCATTACCCAATTTGCAGCGGTATCGATGCCTCTAAACCTGGAGATATACGGGAACTACCTGTATGTAATAGCAGGAAACTACAATTCCTCTTTACTTAAATACAATCTTTCCTCACCTGGCACCGCACCAGTAACGCTTAAACAACAACTTGGCCTGGCTCTTGGAATTGACAAGCAGGAAAATGTGTATGTATGCGGTCAAAGCTCAGGCACAGTCTATAGAATTGCGCCGAATGGAGCTCAAACAGCTATCAATACCGGTCTCAACTATGTCCAGGATTTAAAAATAGGCCCATCAGATGAGATGTATCTGATCAAACAGGCAGATTTTATATATAAATATGTCAGCCCAGGGCTCACCGATGCTTATTCTATGCCAGGCACCACCTCAGGCTATTATATTACCCTGGATGCTGATGGTTCGGTGTATAAAACGGATGGATATTCTTCAATTTATAAGATGACCTTCGGTCCGCCTGCGCCTGCCAATATAGTTGCAACCGCCGGAGATGGTACGGTTGGATTAAACTGGAATGCTGTTTCAGGCGCTACGGCTTACAAAGTCTATAAAGGCACCTCTGCATCTGCTTTGAACTACCTGGCCTCAGTATCTTCAGGAACTTCCTATACAGATAATGGTGTTGCTAATGGAACGACCTACTATTATTCAATTACTACCATTGATAATACAAACAAAGAAAGCAGTCAATCTTCAGCAATAAGTGCCAAGCCACTTGCTGCCCCACAGATCACTGCTCCGCAGGATATATCTGTCAATATTGATCAAAACACTTACGTTTTAACCGCTCCAACAAGTAATAGCCAGGGCTCATTCAGCTATACCAGCAGTAATCCCGCAATTGCAGCAGTTAGCGGCAGTACAGTTACCCTAAAGGCTGAAGGAGAAACGACAATTACTGCTGCACAGGCAGCAGAAGGAGCCTATTCTGCCGGCTCCGTCAACTTTAAGCTGACGGTAACTAACCTTCCGCAACCTGCTCTTGGAACATTTTCCATTGCGAGCGCTACATATGGCGATAGTCCCAGAACTATTACGGCGCCGTTAAGTAACAGTACCGGCTCGTTTTCGTACATCAGCAGCAATCCTTCTGTTGCCTCCGTAAACGGGAATATGATTACTATCCTGAAAGCAGGGACAGTAACTATCACCGCAAAGCAGGCTGCCACAGCTTCTTACTCTGCGGGAAGCAAAGTTTCAGCATTTATCATCAAACAACGACCGCTTACAGCAACGTATGCGAATGTAAGCAGGGAATATAACGGTACTAATACAGCTTCAGTGAGCTTCAACCCGTTTACTTCAGCCAGCGGACTCATCGGCAATGATAATGTAATCACAGCATACACATCCGCAACTTATTCTGATAAAAATGCAGGAGATTCAAAGACGATAACATTTAATGGCCTTGCTCTTGCCGGAACTGATAAAGACAACTATGTGTTAAATTCCCTTACAGTTACCGGTTCTATCACTGCAAAATCCGTTACCGCTACCGCACTGCCAGTATCGAAGGTTTACGACGGCAACTATACCGCCATTGTAACGTTCAATGCACTTAGTTCTGCTAACGGAAAAATCGGCAGCGATGATATAGGCGTTGTCTATACATCAGCTTCTTATGCAGACAAGAATGTGGGAACCGCCATACCGGTTTCATTCAGCGGGTTGAGCTTGACAGGAACCGCAAAAGACAACTACACCCTGTCCCCTGTCCTTTTAAATGGAAGCATCACTCAGAAGCCGGTAACTGTCAATGCAGTTCCTGATCAAAAGGTATATGGGGAATCCGATCCTGGTCTGACCTATACAACTACACAGGCTCTGATCCCGGGCGATACGTTTACAGGCATGCTAAAACGCCTGCCAGGTGAAACTGCCGGCACATATACCATTGAAAAAGGCACCCTGGGATTAAATGAGAACTATGCTTTAACGTATGTTCCGGCCAGTTTTACGATCAGCAAAGCTCAGTTAACAGTAACAGCAGACGACAAAAATAAAATCATGGGCTTATCCAACCCGGCACTCACAGCTTCATACAGCGGACTGGTAATGGGAGATGAAAGTTCAGTGATCAGCAACAGCATCCAGCTCAGCACATCTGTCAGCACCAGCACAGGTTTGGGTTTCTACCCTATCTCTGTAAGCGGGCCATTAGAAACAGCTAACTACAAAGTAAAGTACGTAAACGGCACACTTGAAGTCAAACCAGGTGCGCCTAAAGACATCCAGCTTGCCGCCGTCAGCAAAATATACGAGAATCAGCAGCCTGGCATTACTTCGGGAACGCTCAGCAGTACATCTGACGATCCCAATGCTATTTTCACCTATTCACTCGTAAGCGGTGCTGACGATAACAAGTTCTTTACAATCTCAGGAAATGAACTAAAGACGGCAGCATCTTTTGACTATGAAACTAAAAACAGTTACATGGTGACAATAAGATCGACCACTCAATATGGATTCAGCCTTGATAAACAGTTCAGCGTGTCGGTTTCTGACATTAATGAAATTCCGGAGTTTAATGAAATAGAGAACCGGCAGATCTGTGCTTCATCCGGAGAACACTCTGTCAGGCTGACTGGTATCAGTGCTGGTCCGGAATCAGCACAAAGGGTTGTATTTTCGGCAAACTCATCTATAGGAGATGCCTTCAGAAAGTTGAAGATCAACTATTCATCCGGCAATGAAGGCGTGTTATCGTACGAGGTAAAGGATGGCTTTACCGGCACCGTAACAGTCACAGTTGTTATTAAGGACGACGGCGGTACAGATACTTTCAGCAGAACCTTCCAGATTGTTGTTAATGCACTTCCGGAAACAACTATTACGTCAAATCTTGGCACATCGATAAGTAAAGGCCTCACAGCCATTCTTACGGCTACAGGCGGAACAAAATATGTATGGGCTGACGCAAACGGAATTATCTCCGGTCAGAACTCATCAGCACTAACTGTACGACCGGATAAAACTACCACATACAAAGTGACCGTTTCCAATGCAAGCGACTGTTCCAAAGAGCAGGAGATCACGATCAATGTACTGGAAGACTATCAAACGCTGAATGCAACTAATATTCTAACGCCTAACGGGGAT
>JBQGEO010000031.1:0-2815 GCA_052039655.1 Pararcticibacter sp. | reverse complement strand
TCTGCATCCAAAAAGAAAAGAGTACGCCAGAAGACCTTCGTTCTGAACAGCAATAATTATACTTCTGATCTTTGGTTCAACTTGCTGTTCCTGTAACTATATCCGAAATAGACAATAAGGCCTAAACCGAGCCATATCAGGAAGCGGAGCCAGTTGGTGTAACCCAATTCCGTCATCAGGTAAAAGCAGCTTAAAAGCCCCATAACAGGAATAAGAGATAGTTTTTTAGTCACGCATAATACTGCGATGACAAATGAGAGGATAATAAACAGAAAATAGGGAAGATTGTCCTTGTAGGTGTGCCAGTCGCCCGAGTATTTAAACAGCCCTGCCAGCGGGTCCCTGAATACCACAACAGCGGCGATTAACAGACCCGGAACGATATATCTCGAGTTAATATATGGAATGCGGAACCTGCCCCTGGTTTGTTCTGTATCCTTATCCAGAACCAGCACTCCCCCGCAGACCAGTACGAATGCGAATAGCGTACCGATACTTGTCAGGTCGGTTACTTCAGTCAGATTCATAAAGAGGGCCGGCACTGCAACTACAATTCCGGTGACGATAGTGGAAAAACCAGGAGTTTTATGTTTGGGATGTATCCGCGAGAATGCCTTTGGCAGCAGGCCGTCCCTGCTCATGCTCATCCAGATACGTGGTTGGCCCATCTGAAAAATGAGCAATACGCTGGCTGTGGCGATGACTGCACTTACCGAAATGATATAGCTGATCTCGTTTAATCCGACGTGTTTAAATACAAAAGCCAGGGGATCTCCCACTGCAAGCTCTTTATAATTTACCATACCGGTAAGTACCAGCGCAATGAGGATATAGAGAATAGTGCAGATGATGAGCGAATAAATCATACCTCTGGGCAGGTCGCGCTGGGGGTTTTTGCATTCTTCCGCTGTTGTGGAAATTGCGTCGAAACCGATATAAGCGAAGAATACACCTGACACGCCCCGCATGACACCTTTAAATCCGTTAGGCATAAAGGGATCCCAGTTGGCCGGCGTAATGTAGAAGAAGCCGAGAATAATGACTCCGATGACAATTCCTATCTTCAGGATAACCATGGCATTGGTTGCTCTCTTTGTTTCCCTGATGCCTATATATACGAGATAAGTGATCGCTATCACAATAGCCAGTGCCGGGATATCTGCAATAAGTTTAATATTGCCCCAGCCTGGCGCAGTTGACCATGCAGCTGCCTGATGCTGAAGCTGTGTTGTGATTTCTGCAGTATTACCACTGTTTGTTAATTCCTGTATTTTTTCATAGCCCCGGGATGCCGAGAGGTAGTCCATGGTAAGGTATTCCGGAATATGAATATGGAATCCTTCAAGAAGGTTTGTGAAGTACTGGCTCCAGGAGATTGCAACGGCAATATTCCCGATGGCATATTCCATTAATAAGTCCCAGCCTATAATCCAGGCAATGAGTTCGCCGAAAGACGCATAGGCATAAGTATAGGCACTCCCCGAAACCGGAATCCTCGAAGCGAATTCAGCATAGCACATTGCTGAAAAACCACAAGTGACAGCTGTGATGATAAAAAGTAGTGTTACTCCGGGACCTCCGTGAAATGAAGCTTCGCCGATGGTTGAGAATATTCCGGCACCGATGACTGCCGCGATTCCCATAAATGTAAGGTCTCTTACCCCTAATACTTGTTTAAGTCCTGAATGTCCGCTTTCCTTGCTTTCACCATCACTAAAACCGCTCTGAACATCCGACAGGATACTCGAAAGGGGCTTCCTGCGGAAGTAGTTTTTCAACATGCCAATTCCTGATCTGTTTCTTGTTTTTCGAGGCCAAACATAAAGAATATTTGAAGATAAATAAAAAATGATAGCTAAAAAGTGGCCGATTTGCAAATGGGCATATCTTTAGTACTTTTTAGCTATCATTTATCAGGGCAATATTAGTTTTTTTATTGCCTTCGTTTCTTTTTGCGGAGAATGATAAATATAATGATGATTATTAAGAGGAGTACGCCTCCGCCGATCAGCAGATTATTGTTTCCTGAAGCACTTTTGCCGGTTGTATTTTCCGGGCTCGTGAACTGGCTTGACAGGCCGATATCGGGCGGGATAGTAATAGACTTAAAAAATGTCCTGCTTTCTTCCTCAGCGTAACCCGCATGGATCTCCTTGTAAAGGAATTGAAAGGTATACGTTGCGTTGTTGACATGCAGTATCCGGATATGCCTGAACTGTTTGCCACTTCCGCTGTCTACTTCCAGCGTGAATTCTCTTACCCGAAGCTTATTCAGGATTGTGTCTTTTTCATCCCTGACCGTACCTTTAGAAGTTGAGCTGATCCGTTTAACGAAATCACTGTAATAACTGTCGAGTTGTTTTTTCTTTTCAATATCCGGGGTACTTGCCGGGTTATCGGGTTGCTTTGTAATGATGATGTTCCCGAATGATGACTTCGCGTTTATAAGTGTTTGCCCTAATGTATCTTTCTTTTCATAGCCGGGCGGCAGGGCGATCTGAACAGAGTCATCGATAGTCATTGCTTTCCATTCCTGGGCAACTGTTGCCAAAGAAGAGAGTATAAATGTGTATATCAGAATTAACTTTTTCATTCCCTTTTAACCCGGATTAACGGAAAAAGGTTTGAATACAGGGGAAGGAGGAGGGTGGATATCGTGATTACAAACGGTGAATCAGGCTTTTAAAGGATGAGCCGGGTTATGATTGATCACGCAATTTATACCCGGCTCATCATTCATTCTTTTTATCCGTTCGGGTCCAGGGCGTCAAGTTCCGACTTGACAAATTCTGCCAGTTGTTTTACATACTCGGTA
>JBQGEO010000030.1:0-2714 GCA_052039655.1 Pararcticibacter sp. | reverse complement strand
GGTGGACTCATGGTGCACTTATGGTACATTTACTGTGCTTTTGATTTGAACAGTTCAGAGCCCGTGGTCAGCGTATGAATATGAAGTTCCCAGACCAGGCTTATAGCGGTCTGCCGGGCGGGATGAATGTGATTTAGAATGAAATGGACTGAGACGTGTTATTGTCCTGTCTGGGTGAGTCAGGAAATATCCTGGCTTTCCCTGACTGTAAATATGAATCCCACGCCGTATACATTATCAATACTGACGAGATCTGAATGTTTTAGAAGCTTTCTGAGACGTGAGATGAAAACATCCAGGCTGCGACCCAGGAAATAGTCGTTTTCACCCCAAAGCTGGAGAAGGATATATTCTCTCTTCAGGATCTTGTTAGGATTCCGGCATAAATATTCCAATAATTCCGCTTCCCTCAAAGTAATGGAAACTGGTTTTTTGCTGGCGATCGTCAGGGTGAGAAGATCTTTTTTGAGGATGATATCTCCGGTTGATACTAGCTGTTCCTCCTGTTCCTGACTGGGCGCAGCCACAGGGTTATGTGAATGTCTGCGGATGATATTTTTGATACGGAGGATAAGCTCCTCTATGTCAAATGGTTTGCTTATATAATCGTCTGCCCCGATTTTCAATCCCAGCAGCCGGTCTTGTTTTTCATTCCGGGCTGTTAAAAACAGGAAAGAGGTTTCAGACTGAAATTCCAGAATTTGTTTGGCCAGATCAAAGCCGCTGGTATCCGGAAGCTGAACATCGATAATCAGAAGATCAAAACTTCCCTGATTAAGAGTGAAAGTCTGGATCGCATCCTGCCCGTTAGTACACCAGACGACCTCGAAATCCATGATTTCAAGATATTGCTTTACGACATTCCCAAGGTCGGTTTCATCTTCTATAAAAAGGAGCTTCGGCTTCATATTTTATTGGATATAGATCGTAAATTCGCTTCCATGTTCTTCTTCGCTTGATACGGAGATTTGCCATCCGTGCGCGTCTGCACATTGTTTCACGTAGAAGAGCCCCAGTCCGAGGCCGGCAACTGAATTCATTTTACTTTTATTTCCCCTGAAAAATTTCTCAAAGATATGCTTTACATGATTTTCTGAGATCCCGATCCCATTGTCTTTTATCCGTATTTCTGTACCGTGTTTACCTTTTGCTGTTGTTACACTGATCTCCTTGCACGGCTTGTTATTGTATTTGATCGCATTATTGAAAATATTATTGAGCATAGTAGTAAACCAGAACCTGTTGAGCCGCACAGAAGGAATAGTATTCTCTTTGTTGAAAGTAATGGTCACTTTCTCATCGGTTAGCTTCAGCCTGTAATCCAGTAAAATCTCCTCCAGTATTTCATTCAGATCATACTCCTCTTTTTCCAGCGTGGCACCGCTGATCTTGGTAATATCCAGCACCTGGTCAAACAGGGTTTGAAGACGGAGTGTCTGGCGTTCTATTACGTCGGTGAGGTTTTCAATGTTTTCTTTCTTTGATGAGATCTTATCATTCTGAAGGCTTTTATTGGCTACCATAATAGTAGAAATAGGAGTGTGAAACTCATGAGTAATGCTATTGATAAAGTCTGATTTCATGTCGGCAAGCTTCTTTTGCCTGAGCCAGTTTCTGAACGTGATGAAGTAGATCACCGTAACGGCAAAGATGACTAACAGCGAAAGCACGAATGTAAATTTCATTTGAGATAATACACGGAAGAAGCGGTCATTATGATCTGCAAAGAGGTAAAAGGTTACCTGGTAAGCGTGCCGGTAAGACATGCTGACCGTGAGGCGGGTTATTTCATTTTGCAGGTTGGGGGTTTCCAGTGTCCCACTGATAATCACTCCCGGAGGGGCGTTTTTGATATCCGGGCTGATGAGTTTATAGTTTTTGTCGAACAGGTTGATGAACTTTACTCCGTCAAAAGTGATTCCGACAGACTCGATGGTCAGGAGGTAATTGAGATCTTTGCTCAGCTTGTTTTTTGAGATGATCTGGTTGAACACGCTGTCCATCGTGCTTTTTTGACGCAGTTCTGTGATCAGGCTGTCTGAAACTCTTTCAGAAAATTGATGGAATTCTTTACGGTCAGTCTGATAAAGCTTTTCAAAGAAATTCATGTTCCGGCTCAGATAGTGCTCTATAATTGGTGTTCCGCCGGGAAACAGTTTATCGTTTGTGATGCTGGTGGTATAGCTCTTATCTATAATACGCTTCTCTTCGAGATTGTATTGCCTGTTTTTTAATTCATAGGTGTTGTATACTAGGACATATTGGACTGCAACTAGTGCTAAAAAGCTTGTTAGCGCGATTGTTTTATAAATATTCAGCGAAGAATTCACAATTTCTCTGGTCTTTTTTTATAAAAGTATTAAAACCCGCCGGAATCTTCCGCCCGTTTACTTTCTGTTAACAAGTTATTAAATTTTCATTAGGAACGCCCGATGCCTGCAAGGCATAACTTTACAAAAGAAGCTGGGAGAGAAAGGTTTTCGGAGAAGATTAAAGCGATTCTGCATTAGTTACCGCAAAAGAAAAATCCAAACAATTTAATAAATATGAAATGCAATTTTACCAGTTTTTTATTGTATTACAAGTGGGCTTTATGCCTGCTGTTGATGCTCTCCCTGAGCAGGGCGAACGCACAGAATGCGGGCCGGGTGACAGGAACGGTAGTAGACAGCACCGACAATTTTCCTTTACCCGGCGTCTCTGTGATGATCAAA
>JBQGEO010000029.1:0-2831 GCA_052039655.1 Pararcticibacter sp. | reverse complement strand
CGGGTTATTGATATAAATTCCAGCGTCCGTATCAGACACCCCCAGCTTCTTCATACTCCCTCTGATTCCGTTCAGATAAGCAGCATAAGCATCCGTTTTATTCGTGCTAAAGAGGGCCTCAGCTCTGATAAACTGAATTTCCGCATAAGTAAGAATAGGAATAACAGAGGTACGCTGACCATAAAATGTATTGGTAGTAATATCAGTCGTTGCCACCCCGTTCCTTACTCCAACTGGCTTGCCAATATAGGTGGCAGCAGTACCCTTGTCGACAAACTTTGATATTCTCGGGTCGACAATACCACTATAATATGAATTACCATTCAGCAGATTGACAAAATATTCAGCGGGTCTTGCCGACCTGGAAGTCGCTGCAGTATTGGAAAGATACGTAAACCAGGGATTAGGCCGCTCCTGTGTATACCTTAACTGAAGATCAAGAGCTCCCGACTGGTCACCGATGGCCTGAGATGCATCAGCAGCAGCTTTCGGAAGATTTGAGGCATCTTTTTGGGAAAGATGAATGTAATACCGCGCTCTTGCTCCGTAAGCAGCTTTAAGCCAATTCGCAACGCCGGCGGTTCCTCCCCCGTAAACCAGGTCTGTAGAACCAACCTGCAAGACTGTTGAAGCCGGTATCGGTTGAGAAAGGTCAGCTATCGCTTCGTCAAAAAGTGTTTTCAGATAATTATTGTAAATTTCTGACTGCGGATCATATTTCGGACTCAGATTACTAAGCCCGAGGAAAGCTTCTGAATAGGGAACGTCTCCCCATATATCCGAACATTGCATCAGGTTCAATGCCAGCAAAAGCTTCCCTATACCACGGTACTGAGGAGCTCCTCCTGTCTCTGCACGGCTTATCATATCTTTTAGATTTGGCATAGCGTCGCGGTAAGCAGATTCCCAGATATTATCGAAACCATATGGATTGTAAGATTCGATCTGGGCCTCTTGTCCCGCATTTCCGGCAAAATATTGTGGATAATAACTTCCATATTGGGCCGCACTATAAAAAGATGTAGCAGTAAACTGAATGGTCGAAGGCAGAAGAGCCGAAAGGCTCACCTGATCGGATGTCAATTTCGATGGATCAACATTTATGTCCAGTTGTTTATTACAGGCAGTCATGACGATTGCCATAGACAAAAAGGCCAGTGCCCGTTTTTTATAAAATATTTTCATTTCTTAAAAGCTAAAAATTCACATTTAATCCCATAAAAAAGCTTCTTGTTGCAGGAATACCCGTCCCAACATACCCCACAGCGTTCGATCCAGCTCCATAAGTACTCGATTCAGGATCAAACCCTACAAAAGGAGTGCTTACCCAGAGATTATTACCTGTAACTGAAACAGACGCTGATTTAATAAATGTACCCTTTAACAAAGACGCGGGAAGACCATAGGAAAGAGAGACATTCTGCAATCTCACCCATGACCCATCCTGAAGCCCGTTATTCTCAGCGGAAAGCCTGTAACTGTAAGTCGCATTATAGAACGCCTGGTCTATGGTTGCAGGAATATCATTCTTCACGTATACAGGGGCAGCTGCGGTTCCTATGTTCTTCACCCCCTTAAATATCACTGACGCATTTCGCAGCTCAGTTTCAGCACCAATTCCCGCTTCGTATCTTAAGCGACGGGCAATATCAAACACATCTCCCCCTTTTTTGAAATTAAAAAGAAAGGATAACGACGCCCCTTTATAGGAAAGCGTGCTGCCGAGCCCCCCTGTCCAGTCAGGATAAGCATTTCCTACCAGGTAGTTCTTTGCCAGATCAGTTGTAATGCCGGGTATTCCGGTTGGACCGATAATCAACTGTCCATAATATTCGCTTTCCTTATCTTCTACACGCAGCATTGGCCATCCATACCAATCGCCTGGCCGTCCGCCCGTTTTTATAATTTGTTTTACCCAGGGAGATTCTGGATTGAATATAATTTCGTTAACTCCTGGTGGCATTGCTAAAACACGGCCTTTAGTCCGGGCCCAGTTCGCATTAATACTCCATTGAAAATCCTTCTTATTAACAACATCCGCTGTCAGCACAAACTCAAGAGAACGATTTCTGATCTTCCCGGCATTCGTTACGTTAACATCGAAGCCAGATCCAAAACTTACAGGAACCGGCACTATCTGATCAATGCTATTCGTAATGGCATAATTTGCATCGAGCGAGATCTTATCCCTCAGGAACTTAAATTCCCCACCAAATTCCAGCCCCTTTGTTCTTTCAGGACGAAGGTTTTCTGCTCCCACTCTAATATCACGTCTGACTCCTGAAACACCATTAAATGCCTGCAGGGTTGAATAGTAAGTGCCTACCTGATAAGGATCGGCATCCTTTCCCACTTCAGCATAAGACAATCTCAGCTTTCCGAAATTCATAACCGGATTATCCGACAAGCCTAATGTCTCGGAGAACACATACGCAAGACTTACAGAAGGATAGAAGAACGATCTGTTATTTTTAGGGAGTGTAGAAGACCAGTCATTTCTGGCTGTCAGATCGAGAAATACAGTATTATCATAGCTAATTTTCGCATCTGCAAACACTCCTATGATATTTCGCTCTCCCGGATAAGTCGTTGTGGTATAAACATTATAGTTATTAATCGACTCAAAATTAGGCACAATTGCCTGAGCACCGTTCAGAGTGAGATCGGATTTCCGGATATGTGTATAACTATGACCCAGCAAAAAATTACCGATCCATTTATTCCCAAAATCTTTCACCGCTTTCGCGAAGAAATTGGAATTTATCTCAGTATAACCGACACGCTGCTCGGCCATAGAACCGAGCCGGCTCGACAAAATAAGTCCGCTTTCT
>JBQGEO010000028.1:0-2899 GCA_052039655.1 Pararcticibacter sp. | reverse complement strand
TGAGATATGAGCTCACATCTCATCACCCAAAAAAATTAATATCTGTATTGTTCCGGTTTATACGGCCCGTCAGGAGTTACCCCGATGTATTCAGCCTGGTGCGGATCAAGTATATCAAGCTCTACGCCGATCTTTGCAAGATGAAGGCGGGCAACTTTCTCATCCAGGTGTTTTGGAAGGGTGTATACCTTGTTTTCATATTTTCCCGGATTGGTCCATAACTCAAGCTGGGCGAGAGTCTGGTTGGTAAACGAGTTTGACATCACAAATGATGGGTGACCGGTTGCGCAGCCAAGATTTACGAGGCGGCCTTCTGCCAGGATGATCACATCAGATCCGTCGATGGTGTATTTATCTACCTGCGGCTTAATTTCAATCTTGGTATGGCCGTAATTAGTGTTAAGCCAGGCCATGTCGATCTCATTGTCGAAGTGACCGATGTTACAAACGATTGCTTTGTCTTTCAGTAATTTAAAGTGCTCAGCGCGAACGATGTCGCAGTTGCCGGTACAGGTAACTACGATGTCTGCTTCCTTAACGGCGTTGATCATCTTCTTTACCTCGTAGCCTTCCATAGCAGCCTGCAGCGCACAGATCGGATCGATTTCAGTAACGATTACACGGACTCCTGCACTGCGGAGGGATTCAGCTGAACCCTTACCCACATCGCCATATCCGCAAACTACGGCTACCTTACCTGCCATCATCACGTCAGTGGCGCGGCGGATTGCATCTACGAGAGACTCCCGGCATCCGTACTTGTTATCGAATTTGGATTTAGTAACAGAGTCGTTCACGTTAATAGCGGGCAAATGAAGCGTGCCGTTCTTCATGCGCTCGTAAAGGCGGTGAACACCTGTTGTGGTTTCCTCAGAAAGTCCTTTAATGCCGGCAATCAGTTCAGGGTATTTGTCGAATACCATGTTGGTAAGATCACCACCATCATCAAGGATCATATTCAATGGCTGGCGATCTTCCCCGAAATAGAGGGTCTGTTCGATACACCAGTCAAATTCTTCGGCATTCATACCTTTCCACGCATAAACCGAAATTCCCGCTGCTGCAATAGCCGCGGCGGCATGGTCCTGTGTGGAGAAGATGTTGCAGGAAGACCAGGTTACTTCTGCTCCAAGTTCAACCAGGGTTTCAATCAATACCGCTGTCTGAATGGTCATGTGAAGGCATCCTGCAATGCGGGCGCCTTTCAAAGGTTTGGATGGTCCGTACTCCGCACGAAGCGACATTAACCCAGGCATTTCTGCTTCCGCAAGCTCAATCTCTTTCCGTCCCCATTCTGCAAGGGAAATGTCCTTCACTTTGTAAGGAATGTAAGTTGTCTCTACTGATGACATAGTTTGTGTTTTTTAGTGTATTAAGTCTTAATATTCAATTTGTTGTGCTTGTTTTAATGTTCTTTTTTCAAACAAATTGCAAACACAGAACTCATTTACAATATTATGCAGTACAAAGGTGCGTGTTAGTTTTTCTATTTGCAAACTGCTGTGATATTATAACTTAACGGAGACAAATATTGAGAAAAAGCTCTGGGAGTTTAATGAATACATTATCAACGTCTTAGGATTTTATAATTTTCTTGCGGTGCATCCGGAATGCAACTTTTAGTGAGATCTACACTCTTACTAATCTCATCAGGGGTTCAAAGGAATACATTGCGGCCCTCCTGCCAGAGGCTTCTTGTTTTAGAGCTAAATATCCATTTTCCAGGAGTTTTCTAATGATTAATACAGCTGTTGCATTGGGGATCTTTGTATTGCTTACAAACTTATTGTTCCTAAATACCGGATACGTAAAAATGAAGTCTACAATTTCCATATTCCATTTAGAAGATAAAAGCTCAGAAAATTCTGACTTTGTTTGCTCGTATAAATTTTTGACGCTTTCGGCAATCTGAAGATTGCGTACTGCTTGTTCTTCTACAGCAGTTAGGAAAAATTTTATCCATTTATTCCAATCTTTTGTTCTTGATACATTTCGCATTTGCTCAATATACTCGTCTTTATGTTCCTCAAAATATCCACTAATGTAGAAGTGGGGTTGAGATAGAATTTTTTCCCTCCATAAATTTAGCGTGATCAACATCCTGCCAATTCTTCCATTTCCGTCTTTAAAGGGGTGTAGCGCTTCGAATTCCAGGTGCATTATCGCGGTTTTTATAAGTGCCGGTAAATTGGAGGTTTCGAGATAGGAGAAAAGATTTTCCAACCCTTCATTTAGTTTTTCCGGGTTTATGGGGATGAACTGTATTTCTTTTTTCATCTTATCAGCCAGATAATTTTGTTCTCTTTTGAATTCCCCGGGGGACTTATTAGCCCCCCGACCCAAATAGAGCAATTGCTGGTGCATCTGCCTGATGAAGCTTAATGAAAAGGTATACCCGTCATCTAATGCATTTTGCGCATTTTTTAAAGCTCGTTGGTAGAGGATCGTTTCTATTACATCAGATCTTACACCTGGGTTCTCAATGCCGTCGACATTGTCGGCTTCATACTGCAGGATTTCATCCATAGTACTTATTGTGCCCTCAATACGTGAAGAAATTACAGCTTCCTGATTACGTAAAGGAGCTAGCAAAATCTCGGTATTATGTAAGTTTTTAAGCATTTGATCAAATCGGGCAACTGCGTCAGTCGCCCTAACCAGCTCTTGAATGAAGATTCCGTAGTCGACTTTCTCCGGAGGAAAGCTTTCGTAGTGGTAGTTAACAGCATTGCTAACGTTGTATTTCATTTTAAACTTTTGATTACAAGTATAGTTAATTATTGTATGTCAAATATATTTGATTTCATGTTTTTTTATTTTTTTGATATCAATGCAATTAGATTACAAGTTTTGTTATCTAAAGTGTTTGGTTGCAAAAAAAAAGCGTTTCGTGTGATCT
>JBQGEO010000027.1:0-6584 GCA_052039655.1 Pararcticibacter sp. | reverse complement strand
CAGAAAACCGTTACCGGAAAGGTGTTCATACAATTAATGCCCTACCGTTTCCAGGTAATTGGAATTGAGTCTGCCCACGACCTGATGTCCGGCAAATTCGGCAGCTACGGTGAAATGAATAACGCGTGGACAGGCGAAGACGTAAAAGGTTTCTCAAAAATCTTCGGCAACCAGGTAATGATATATCATAAAGTAAACGGCTCGGCTGAAGGCTCGTTCCGCTGAAATAAGACAGATACAATGCAAAACGCAGCAGGTAAAATAAAAGCAGGGATTATAGGGGGAGCTGGATACACAGGAGGAGAACTGAAACGGATCCTGGTAAACCACCCGGATACAGAAATAGTTTTCGTTCAAAGCAACAGCAAAGCCGGAAAATTTATATACGACGATCATACCGATCTGTTCGGTGATACAAGCCTGAAGTTCACCGATACACTCTCCCAGGATATAGATATACTCTTTCTCTGCGTCGGACATGGAGACGCGAAAAAATTCCTCGACGCCAACCAGGTAGATGACAGAATTAAGATCATTGATCTGAGTCAGGACTTCAGGCTCGCAACCAGCAGCATGCGGGGAAACAAAGAATTCATTTATGGACTGCCTGAATTAAACAGGAACGAAATCCGCGAAGCTCAGAATATTGCTAATCCGGGTTGCTTTGCCACTTGCATCCAGCTTGCCCTCCTGCCACTTGCAAAATATGGACTGCTCAGCAACGAAGTCCATATTTCTGCTACCACCGGGTCAACAGGAGCCGGACAGAGCTTATCTGCCACATCCCACTTTAGCTGGAGAAACAATAATGCTTCTGTATATAAAGCATTCACTCATCAGCATCTGAAAGAGATCACTCAGTCGCTCAATCAGCTCGGCTCCCCGTTACACGCCGACGAACTCAACTTCATCCCTTACCGCGGAGATTTCACCCGCGGCATCATGGCCTCGGTTTATACCGAATGCCCTCTCAGCCAGGAAGAAGCAGAAAAACTATATACTGATTTCTATTCCTCCCATCCGTTCACACATGTTTCTCCTAAAAACATCGATCTCAAGCAGGTAGTCAACACCAATAAATGCCTGCTCCATGTAGAGAAACACGGCAACAAGCTCCTGATCCTGAGCATCATCGACAACCTGCTCAAAGGAGCCTCCGGCCAGGCGGTACAGAACATGAATTTACTCTTCGGTATAGATGAGATGGAAGGACTGAAACTCAAAGCACCGGCATTTTAAGTGTAAAGTTAAAAGTAGAAAGTTAAAAGTACCTGATGCAGGATTATAAAGAATTACACGTTTGGAAAAAGGCACATCAATTCGTAATTGATCTTTACCAAAACACCGCGTCTTATCCTAAAGAGGAAATTTATAATCTCACCACTCAAATAAAACGGGCAGCGTGCTCTATACCCGCTAATATAGCTGAAGGGTGCGGCAGATTCACGCAGAAGGATTTTGCTTCTTTCTTACAAAACGCTCTTGGGTCAGCACATGAGGTGGAATATTTTCTGCTTCTTTCCAGAGATTTGGGCTACATTACACCTAATCAATATGAACTTCTAAATAATGAGATATCAGAGGTTAAAGCAATGTTAATTTCTTTCATCAAGAAAGTAAGGCTTTAAACTTTTCACTTTCAACTTTCAACTAAAAGAAATGAAGCTATTCGACGTTTACCCCTTAAATCCAATAGAAATCGCCAGGGGCGAAGGAAGTCTCGTGTGGGATTCAAAAGGACAGGAATATCTTGATCTGTATGGTGGACATGCAGTTATCTCAATCGGACATACTCATCCTCATTATGTTCAACGTCTGACAGATCAGTTAAATAAAATTGGATTCTACTCTAACTCCATTGAGATTCCGCTGCAGAGCCAGCTGGCCGGACTTCTTGGACAAGTATCAGGCAAGGATGATTATCAGCTTTTCCTCTGCAACTCGGGGGCCGAGGCAAACGAAAATGCATTAAAGCTGGCTTCCTTTTATAATGAACGTAAGAAAATAATTGCTTTTAAAGGCGCATTTCACGGACGGACTTCGTTAGCAGTCTCCTGTACCGATAACCCCCGGATCGTTGCTCCTGTAAATAAAACAGAAAATATCATCTTTCTTCCCCACAATGATGAAGCTGCTCTGGAAAAAGCCTTCGCTGAATCTGGAGATGAGATATGTGCAGTAATAATCGAAGGCATACAGGGAGTCGGCGGCATCAGGGTAGCAAGCGAAAGCTTCCTTCAGAAGCTCCGCTCTTTATGCGATCAGTATAATGCTGTCTATATAGCAGACTCCGTTCAGTGCGGATATGGCAGAAGCGGAAAATTCTATTCTCATGACTTTTCTGGTGTTGAAGCAGACGTGTACACCATGGCCAAAGGGATGGGCAACGGCTTCCCTGTGGCAGGGATCTCAATTGCCCCAAAGTTTAAGCCATGGCACGGAATGCTGGGCACCACATTCGGAGGCAATCACCTGGCATGCGCGGCCGCATTAGCAGTCCTCGAGATCATCCAACAGGATAAGCTGATTGAAAACGCAGCCAGCGTAGGTGCATATCTGATGTCCGAACTCAGGAGCTTTGACAAAGTAAGGGATATCCGTGGCAGAGGACTGATGATCGGTATCGATCTGCCCGAAGAACTCTCTCATGTTAAAAAAGACCTGCTGTTTAAACACCACATCTTTACAGGAGAATCAAAACCGAACGTTCTAAGGCTTCTTCCTGCGTTAAATCTTACTAAAGAGCATGCAGACAGATTTTTAGAAGCATTAAAAAAAGTATTGTAAACAATAGCAGTCATAACCGGGCAGGCTGCAGCATTAGAAGCAGAATGCCCGCTTAACAACAAAAACAATATAGTCCATAAAAGGCACGACGCAGAAGCTGACAGCTGATAGCCGAAAGCCGCCAGCCAATAAAAAATGAAACAATTTACTTCCGTCAAAGATGTTGAGAATGTCACTGAGCTCGTAAAAGAAGCCCGGGCATTAAAGAATAATCCATACGCAGATAAGACCCTTGGAGAGAACAAAACCCTTGGAGTGATCTTCCTCAACCCCAGCCTGCGGACAAGGCTTTCAACGCAAAAAGCCGCTATGAATCTGGGGATGAACGTCATGGTAATGAATATCGATAAGGAAGGCTGGGCACTTGAAACACGCGACGGCGTAGTAATGAACGGAACAACTGTCGAACACATCCGTGAAGCAGCTAGAGTGTTCGGTCAGTATTGCGACATTCTTGCCATACGCTCCTTTCCCGGCCTGAAAAACAGGGAGGAGGATTATAACGAAGAAATATTCAATAAGTTCATTCAGTTCAGTGGGGTTCCGGTAGTAAGCCTGGAGAGCGCTACACTGCATCCGCTTCAGAGCTTTGCAGACCTTATAACAATTGAAGAACACAAGAAAGTTCAAAAACCCAGGGTTGTGCTTACATGGGCTCCACACGTAAAGCCACTTCCCCAGTCTGTGCCCAACGCATTTGCTGAATGGATGTGCCGGGCGCAAAAAGAAGGGCTCATTGAATTTATCATTACCCATCCGGAAGGATATGAACTGGCAGAACAGTTTACAGAAGGAGCCACGATCATTCATAACCAGGACGAAGCTTTGAAAGGTGCTGATTTCATTTATCCTAAAAGCTGGTCGTCTTATCACGATTATGGAAAGATCCTTCACGACGGAGAAGGCTGGATGCTCAATCTTGAAAGACTGAAGATCACCAACCAGGCTAAAGTTCTCCACTGTCTCCCTGTAAGGCGCGACCTTGAGCTGGGATCTGACATTCTCGACAGCACCGAGTCTCTCGTTATAGAGGAAGCTGGCAACAGAGTGTGGGCAGCCCAGACCGTGCTGAAAAGGATCCTCGGAAATATTTAATCCAAATTTTATAATCCATCATCCCGGACAAAATAATCAGGGGTCTTATCTTCGTTAAACACTATTTCTAATGGACAACCTGTCTGTAATAAAAATAGGAGGGAACGTAATCGACAGCTCGGAGAACCTTCATTTCTTTCTGAACGACTTCGCTTCTCTCGACGGATACAAAATTCTCATTCATGGAGGCGGCAAACTCGCAACCGACCTGTCGCATACACTAGGTATAGAGCCCCGGCTTGTTGATGGCCGCCGCATTACAGATATTGAAACGCTGAGAGTCGTCACCATGGTGTACGCCGGCTTGATTAATAAAAATATAGTTGCCCAGCTTCAGCGCTATGGAAACAACGCAATTGGATTAACCGGTGCCGATGCCAATCTGATCAAAGCCGCCAAAAGGCCGGTAAAAGAAGTTGATTACGGTTATGTAGGAGATCTGAACGAAGCCTCCGTAGCTTCAGATAAGCTGGTGCAACTGCTTCAGTCAGGACTGGTACCGGTCTTTTCAGCCATTACCCACGACGGCGAAGGGCAGCTCTTAAATACCAATGCCGACACCATCGCATCAGCAATTGCCGTAGCCATGTCTTCTTCTTTTAAAGTAAGTCTTGTATATTGCTTCGAGAAAAAAGGAGTACTGCGGGATGTAAATGATAATGAATCAATCATCAGGGAAATAGGCTCCTCTGAATTTGAACAACTTAAGTCTGATAACGTCATTGCAGGCGGCATGCTGCCCAAGCTTCATAACGCTTTTCAGGCTATTCAGAACGGGGTTAGCAATGTATACATTGGCAAATCAGATGAACTCCCTTTTCTGAAGGAACATTTATTCGGAACAAGATTATTTGCATAAAATGGAGAATATAACAACTACTATAGCCATTCTTGGAAGCGGGAATATCGGCCTCTCACTGGCAAACGGGTTAGTAAAATCAAACTATTGCACTGCTGACAACATCATACTCACACGTCGTTCCCTCTTTCAGCTTTCTGCTAAAGCAAAAGAAGGATTCAGGGTGACAAGTGATAATGCAGAGGCTGTAAAAGGATCCTCTATAGTGAGACTGGCTGTTCTGCCACAGCAGCTCGATGGTCTGCTGGCAGAAATAGCCCCATCCGTTAATCCTGAAAAGCATCTTATTATTTCCGTTATATCCGGAGTTAGCTGCCGGGATATAAAAGCTAAATTAGGTGAAAATGTTCCGGTAGTAAGAGCTATGCCCAATACTGCGATCTCTATAGGGCAGTCTATGACATGTATTGCCTCCGACAACGCAAGTTACCTCAATATGGAAACCGTAGCTGAGATGTTTGAAACCGTAGGTTCGGTAGTACAGATCAATGAAGAACTAATGACTTCCGCAACGGCTCTTTGCGCCTGCGGTATAGCTTTCTTTCTCCGGGCTATCCGCGCTGCCTCACAAGGCGGCGTCGAAATTGGCTTTCATGCGGAAGATGCCCTTAAGATGGCTGTACAGACAGCAAAAGGTGCAGCCGACCTGCTTCTCCAGCACAACAGCCACCCAGAACACGAAATAGATAAAGTTACCTCTCCTAAAGGCTGCACCATCGCAGGTTTAAACGAAATGGAGCATAATGGATTCAGTTCGTCTCTTATCAAGGGAATTAAGCTTTCTTCTATAAAAGCCGGCGGCCTTTATAACGAAGATAAATAAGCCGTATGAAAGAGAAGCTCAAGCAAGAGAGCATTGCTTTGCTTAAAAAGCTTATCGCAGCTCCGTCTTTCAGCCGGGAAGAGGAAAACACCGCAACGATCCTGGAGGAATTTCTGAAGTCCAAAGGCTTAAAGATCTCAAGGCAACAAAACAATATCTGGAGCTATAATAAGAATTTCGATCCGGCCAGGCCGACTATCCTGCTTAACTCACACCATGATACTGTTAAGCCCAACGCCGGTTATACCAGGGACCCTTTTTTTCCCGGCATCGAAGATGGAAAACTTTACGGCCTTGGCAGCAATGACGCGGGCGGGTGCCTGGTATCCCTGATTGCAGCATTTCTATATTTTTACGAACGGGATGACCTGAAATATAATCTCTGCCTGGCCGCAACCGCTGAAGAGGAAATCTCCGGAAAGAACGGGCTGGAGCTCATCATTCCTCAACTTGGAACACTGGATTTTGCAATCGTCGGCGAACCTACCCTGCTGGATCTCGCTATAGCTGAGCGCGGATTGATGGTTCTCGACTGCATCTCAAAAGGGAAAGCTGGACACGCCGCCCGGGAAGAGGGCGACAATGCTATTTATAAAGCATTGAAAGATATAGAATGGTTCAGGACATATCGCTTTCCCAGCGAATCCGAACTGTTCGGCCCTTTGAAGATGTCTGTTACTGTCATTAATGCAGGCTCACAACATAACGTAGTCCCTGCTACCTGCGAATTCACAGTCGATGTCAGAGTAACCGATGCTTACCAGAATGAAGAGGTACTTGCCATTATCAGGCAACACGTATCATGCGAAGTAAATGCCAGATCCACACGTCTGAAACCATCATCCATCAACAAAGATCACCCTATAGTTCTGGCCGGCCTTGCAATGGGCAAGCAAACCTATGGCTCCCCGACTACAAGTGACCAGGCTCTGCTAAGCATTCCTTCTTTAAAAGTTGGCCCCGGTGATTCTGCCCGCTCCCATATGGCTGATGAATTTATCTATATAGAGGAGATAAACC
>JBQGEO010000026.1:0-2575 GCA_052039655.1 Pararcticibacter sp. | reverse complement strand
TAGCTTCCACATCAATAATTCCTCCCGGAGAGACCAGATAATTTACAGAATAGGAAATGATGCCCTGCTTTTCTCCCGGGATCGTCGCCGTATAGCGCGTTCTGACAATCACCTGTTTTCTTTCGTCACCGTACACATACGTAAAGCCCTCCAGTTTGATCTGTGGCTCGACATATTTCCTCGGGTCATTATTGATACTCCTGTACCAGTTAAATGTGAGGCCCTTGCCATCATGGAGCATTTCTCTCCTGTTGTATTTTAATGACACGAGCTGCCCGGTTGTTCTGTCGAACTGGATGTTTGAATCATTGCCAGAGATGTTGACAATGTTCTGCCGCTCGGAGGTATAAAGCCTTTCTGCAGTAGCTGTATCAAGTGCGGGAAGCTCCGTTCTCTTATTCAGGGCGAGCTGCTCGGATGCGACTACAAAACCAGCATCTGCCCAAGGCTGATCCTTTACCAGGCGATACTGAACATTCAGAAAATATTCGCTGCTGCTGTCCAATGTATTGGTGAAGGGTACAACCAGTTCAACCGAATCATCCGGCCTGACATCCTGGGGAACGATCAATCCAGAATCGACTACTCTGCCATCCCGCAATACCGACCATTTCATATCAAAATTTTTCAGGTTCAGGAAATCATACCTGTTGAGAATTTTGATGCTTCCCAGGGAAAGATCTTCCGGAACGGTTTTGATATACTGGTATACTTTTTTTACCTCCTGCATTTTTGCTGTGATCTTCCGGTCGGGTGTGGTAATCCCGTTATTACAGAAATCGAAGTCATTCGGTTTATCACCGAAGTCGCCGCCGATATAATATTTATCTTTTGAATCACCAGGTTTGTTAAGGCCCTGATCTACCCAATCCCAGATACATCCGCCGATCATACGCTGCGACTTATTTTCTATATAGTCCCAGTATTCGGGCAGATTACCGATGGCATTTCCCATTGCATGTGCATATTCGCACAGGAAAAATGGCTTATCCGTTTCCTGCTGATCAACAGTTGTCATGTCTGCAACAGACGGATACATCCTGGAATCCATGTCTGCCGCCTCATTTTTCCCTTCATAGTGAACAATGAAGGTGCTGTCGATCTTTTTTATCTCCTTATAAACAGCATTGAAGTTATCTCCCCCGCCGCTTTCATTTCCCATGGACCAGAAAACAACTGACGGATGATTTTTATGTTCCTCAACGTTTCTTACATTACGGTCTGTAAATGCGGGAAGCCAGGAAGGGATCCTGCTGAGCGAATGATTTCCATGACATTCAAGATCTGCTTCCGACATGGTGTAGAGCCCGTAATAGTCAAACATCGCGTACATCTTAGGATCATTAGGGTAGTGAGATGTCCTGATGGTATTGATGTTGGTTTTCTTCATGAGCAGTACATCCTGCTGCATGGATTCGACCGGCACGGCTTTCCCGAACTGAGGATGAATATCATGGCGGTTAACACCTTTGAAGAATACCTGTTTGCCGTTTACAAACACACGTTTATTTTTGATCACCACCTTCCGGAAACCAAATTTAGAGGAAATCACCTCCAGCACATTTCCATCGTCGTCGTTCAATGTTAATATCGCGGTATAGAGCACAGGGGTCTCTGCGGACCAGAGCGCCGGTTTCTTTACAGTTCCCCTTAGCTCATAAACTGCTTCCTTGCCTTGTTTTAAAGAAGAAAGAGGTTGAGACAGGGCAAGAACTTCTTCTCCTTTCGGGTTGAGAACCGATACATTGAGGGTACCGGACTTGAAGGCCGGCTTTCCCTGGTTACGCACTGAAGCTTTGAGGCTTAGTTCTGAGGATGAGAAATCGTCACCTTTAAAATCCGTTTTCAGATAATAGTCGCGGACATGAACTTTAGGAAGTGCGTATACCGCAACATCCCGGTGAATACCGCTCAGTCTGAACATGTCCTGATCTTCGATATAACTTCCATCGCTCCAGCGGTAAACTTCAACTGCAAGGGTGTTATCACCGGTTTTCACGTAGTTTGTCACGTCAAATTCCGCAGCATTGTTGGCACCTTCGCTATAGCCTACCTGTTTGCCATTTACCCAGAGATACATGGCACTGTATACACCTTCAAAACGGAGGTATATCTGTTTATCATTCCAGTCCTGCGGTATAGTAAAGTTCCGCCGGTAAGAGCCTACCGGATTCGGTTCTTTTTCATTAGTATATCCGGGTTGAGGTTTGATGAAAGGAGGATCGTTCTTAAACGGATATGTAATGTTGGTATAGATCGGAGTTCCATATCCCTGCATCTCCCAATTGGAAGGTACCGGAATTTCTTTCCAGCCGGAAACGTCAAACTCCGGTTTAAAAAACTCAAGCGGACGCTCAGACGGTTGTTTCACCCAGTTGAACTTCCATTTGCCATTCAAAGAAAGATAGTAAGGAGACCTGGTTGCAGCCCATGGCGTTGCAAAAGTCGGATCGTTTTTCAGGCTTTCGAGTGAAGGAAAAGGGACATAAGGAACATGTGCAGGCTCTTTATTTACGCCAAATATCTCCTCG
Source organism: Pararcticibacter sp. (assembly GCA_052039655.1). GTDB lineage: Bacteria > Bacteroidota > Bacteroidia > Sphingobacteriales > Sphingobacteriaceae > Arcticibacter. Next base: position 44 of record JBQGEO010000026.1, on the reverse strand, counting down.
TTCTCCCATTCAGTAAGACCAACCCTCTTCTCCATCTTCAGTTT
>JBQGEO010000025.1:0-4632 GCA_052039655.1 Pararcticibacter sp. | reverse complement strand
CAAAAGCATAAAACCGGGTACTTTGTAGTAAAGTATTAAGCTGCCTGGAAGTATTTTAAAACAAAAGAGGCTGTCTCAAAAGGGCAGTCTCTTTTGTTTTTAGGGAGTTTTTATTTGTATTTAAAGACATGGGAGGTATGGTAGTCTTTATGGAATATGATTTTAATTGCTTCGGAACTATAAACACTCAATTGAAGCATCGGAGAGCGCATTAACGAAAAAAGCATCCTCCTGTAAGGGAGAATGCTTTACGATTAAAATATAGTATTTTAAGCTATTGTCACATTTACCGCGTTAGGGCCTTTACGACCCTGTTCTACCTCATACTGTACGGTATCGTTTTCACGGATATTGTCAGTCAGGCCAGAAGAATGAACATCTCCCAGGAAAAAATTGAGCTTGGTGCCGACCAGGGCGCTATCCTGAAAATCGCTGTCATTGTAATTGGGGCTTTGATCCTGGCCGGTGCGCTTCCGGATCTTTGCAGGTATATTTTTACGCTCTATCAGCAGCAGATGATGGCAGGCAGCAGTTTAACAGGGGGGATTGTGTTTAACCTGGTGAAATCACTGGTCGGCTACCTGCTGATGACCAATAGCACTCCCGTCGTCAGGTTTATCAAACGGCATGGCGTGAAAGAGGAGAGAAAAGAAGACTAGAGACCAGTTTAATTATTTTTAATTTCATGTTAAGTTTATTAAATTCGGTTTATAAACGGACATGGCGGACTACAGAAAGCTTGGGGACTTATTCAAGCGTATGCTGGGTAGGCCAGGGCTTCCCGGTTCCGGTTTCACAAAGTAATTTTAGACTTCTGAGAAATTGTGCCCAGGTGTAACTGCATTCGGCAAAGGATGGGCTGTAGTCCGCCCAACCATTGTGCTCAAACATTAATAATGTTTTCACGTCAACAGGATTTTGATCAGCCTGCCCGCTGATCTCAGGATGCTCAGCGATCAGCAGCGGCACATCGCGCTGTAAAAGACTGAAGGTAATGGTGGTCCCGACCCATTCCTGATCGCCCTGGATGCAGATCCATTTGATAAATTCGCCGGGCCGCAATTCTGCGATATTCATTTTTTTTACATAGCCGCTCTCAAAAGGGAAAACGGCGACCGTTCCGGCCTCGGGGCTGGCCTGTGTATTTGGCGTCCACCAGGCCGACAGGCCCTCTGCAGTCGTTAATACCCGGTAAACGGTTTCGGGGGATGTCCCGCTTAAGAGCGTATGCCTGATATTTGCCATTATCAAAGATAAGCCTTTCATGTACTTATTTATACCCTTATTCCGCCTTCCTTCGTAAACCTCCGGTACAGAATTATCTCTGAATGAATAATGAGTCTTAAAAGAGTATTATGAGAATAAACTTTACCAAAATTGCCCTGGCAATTGTCTTCTGTACTTTATGTGAGGTGGCGAACGCCCAGACGTGGCAGTCCCTTGGAAAGGTAGAAAATATAAACGATCAGGTGAGTCCAATGACTGTTACCTCCTCGATGATGGTACGCAGCCAGGATGGAACGCTTTATGCGGTGATGGACGAATATAACGGTACTGGTAGCGGGACGAGGCCGACGGTTAAAAAATATATCAATAACAAGTGGGTAGCTGTGGGGCAGGAGCGGTTCGGGTCCACGTCCAGTGGTTCGTCCAGAATGGCATTCGCTGCTGATGGAACAATATACGTGTCCACTGTGAATGTTACAACCAGGAAATGTACTGTATATAAATTAAGCGGTTCCGCCTGGGTGGTTGCGGGGAATGAGGAGTTTGCATCTAGTTCCACTCCTGTGCGATTAGCTACAGATATGGGCGGGACGCCTTATGTCATTTATAGAGACTATAGCGGGATGTGCACGATCATGAAGCTTAACGGCAGTACCTGGGAAATCTCCGCGGTGTTGTCGGCAACTACCAGCACTTTTTCAAGTATGGATCTGGTCCGGGATGCCACAGGAATGCTCTTTGCCGCTTTCAGAGACGAGAACCAAAGCGGAAAGGTTACCGTAATGAAACTTGACAATGGAGCCTGGAAAGTGGTAGGAGCCGAAGGCTTTACTTCTTCTTCTGTAAATGCCCTCAGGCTGGTTTTTGATAGCAATAATATCCCTTACCTGTTATCCGATGCCGGAGGCAGGCTTGGGCTAATGAAATTCGTGAGCGGAAGCTGGCAAACTCATAGTGCCAATATTTCTACGGGGACTATAGGTCAGGAACTGGATATGGCCTTTGACGCCAGCGGCAATATTTATATTGCCTATGCGAATGTTCCAACCAGCAGTAAAACTGTAGTTAAGAAATTCTCCGGAGGACAGTGGCAGAGCCTGGGGAGCGCTGACGGATTTTCTGCTGGAGGAACTCCCAATATCGGCCTTGGTCTCTATAATGGAAATGTATATGTATTGTACCGGGACAACGCTTATACGGGCAAACCGATATTCAGGAAATTTAACGGTGCAGACTGGGACCTCCTCGTTTATACGGACGATATCGAAAGTACGAATTCTCCAACTGTTGCAATAGATAATACAGGCACTGTATACGCAGTATTCCAGGATGAAATAAAGACTGCCACTTTATCAGCAAAGAAATTCGTAAACGGCTCCTGGCAGTTTGTGGGTGCACGCGGATTTTCCACCACATCTCCTTCGATGGGGATGCAGGTTGCAATTGGGAGTAATAATAAATTGTATGTAGCTTACAGACAGGCGATAACAGGGGTCTCCCGAATCCAGGTCTGGCAGTATGATGGCACAGCCTGGTCTGCCCTCAGCGACCCTGGTACGGGTGGGGGAAGCGGGGACTATTATGTGGATGTTGCTGTTGACAAAGACGGTGTTCCCTATGTCTCCTATTCGGACACAAACGAGCAAATTATAGTTAAAAAATATACGGGCGGAAGCTGGGTCCTGGTAGGTTCCAAAGTTTCCGATGGTAGTGGTTATAGTAATAGCCTGGCGTTCGATCCTTCCGGGATTCCCTATGTTGCTTACGCAGATGCCTCTGTTTTAACTAATAAGCTTAGTGTTAAGCGGTTTGTAAACGGAACATGGGAATATGTAGGTACTAAAGGATTCTCAGAGAATTATGCAAATGCACCCGATTTGGTTTTCGGTGCGGATGGAACACCCTTTATAGGTTATGCAGCTTCGAGCAAGCTCTATATAAAAAAATATGAAGGGGGAACCTGGAAGACAGTCGGTCCCGAGGTTGCGATAGGTTCGGTGATGTATCCAAGGCTGGCAGTCGACGCAGACGGGACTCTTTATATCGCTTACAAACATAGCTCCAACGGGCTGCCAATCACATCCCGGTTCTTTAACGGCGCCTGGGTCCCTGCGCCGGGGACCCCCGTCTCGATACTGACAACTAATGGCCCCAGCTTGTTTTACCGGAACAATACTGTAGCAGTGGCCCATGGTCTCCGGGGAGGTTTTGTAAAAACGATGAATACCCTGAAAAATACCGGGACACCAGCAAACCTCCGGGTAACGGAGGGTGACAGGAAGCTGTCTTTGCAGTGGGATGCCGTAAGCCAGGCAACGGCCTACAAGCTTTACAGCATGGATGCTAACGGCAACTCTACACTGATAACACAAATTTACGATACGCAATATGTACATCCTAATCTGACCTTCGGTGCGGTTTACCGTTACCGTGTAGCAGCAGTGAACGAAACGGAAGAAGGGATCTTTTCTGCCGAGGTGAGCGCCATCCCTTTTGGTGGTTCAGTAACCCGCAGCGCCTCGCTGGTGAATACGCAAACGGTTACGCTCAATATCGTCACAAGCGATGTTTCTGCAAAAATGAGTTTTTCGAATGACGGAAACACCTGGAGCGCATGGGAAGACTATGCTGCGACCAAATCATGGACAGTGACTGCCGGAGATGGCGCTAAAACTGTTTACATGAAACTGAAGAACAGCACAATCGAAAGTGGTGCCTATTCCACTACCCTGACGCTTGATCAGACCCCGGTGACAGTTTCCGGAGTAGAAGAGGGCCAATGGTATAATACCGACAGAGCAATTACTTTAAGCACATTTAAGACCGCCACTCTCACGAATAACGTCACTTCACAAAGCAGTTCTATTCCCGGAAATCTGGTGATCTCCGGAGAAGGCAGTTATAAGATAGTGGCCGAAGACGATGCGGGCAACAGGACGGAAGTAAATTTCCGGATCGATAAAACAGCACCGGCGACTGCTGCTACAATAGCAATGGCAAGCAGGAATGCAGCTGGTTACACCCAGGAAATACGGCCGGCAGTGAATGGTACGGGGGAGGCTGATGGAAAAGTAAAGCTTTATGTTGATGGTAGTTCAACTGCAATTGCTCAGGTGGATGTCTCATCCTCCGGAACCTGGTCATATACCTTCGGTTCCGATCTGGCCGAGAAGGCATATACGATCAAAGCTGTTATTGCGGACAGGGCAGGAAATGCCGGTCCTGAAAGTGCAGCTTTTGCTTTCACTGTTGATAAAACGGCCCCTGATGCTCCTGTGGTTGTAAGGGCGACATGGGGAAGATCCGTGGGGTATACTCTTACTGCAAAACCGGTTATCAGCGGCACAGCAGAAGCAAATTCCACAGTAAGCTTGTATCAGAATGGCAGTTCAACCAAACTCGCAG
>JBQGEO010000024.1:0-2522 GCA_052039655.1 Pararcticibacter sp. | reverse complement strand
GCCGCCGCTTACGTTCACATTATGCTGAGTCTGCGGATAGTATTTCCTGGTGACATAATCAAACCAGTTTACATCAGGATAGCCCAAAGGATCTGAATGATCCTTAAATTTCTGCAGTTGTACATCCGTCCATAACGGTCCGAGATCATCATTCAACCTTGCCTCATTCATCAACCTCGTATTATCGTAAGCATTTACTGCTTTAGGAATTCCGGTGTATGTTTGAATACTGGCGTTTCCGGTATAACTGATCCGCGGGCTTCCCTCTTTCCCTCCTTTAGTAGTGACGATGATGACGCCGTTTGCACCGCGAATACCGAAGATAGCAGTAGACGATGCGTCCTTTAATACCGAAATTGATTCAATTTCATTAGGATCTATATCACCGAAACTCGCTCTTTCCACTCCGTCGACGATGACAATCGCCCCCTGATTCCCGGTGTTATAAGTAGCCACGCCCCGTATTTTAATTGTCGAAGAATTCAGGCCAGGCTGTCCGCTTTGCTGAATAACCGAAACTCCCGGTAAACGGCCTGCCAGGCTGTTGGTGACATTCGACGTGGGCGACTGCAAAATTTCCTTGCTGCTCACTGTGTTAATAGCACCTGTCAGCGTCGCTCTTTTCTGAACTCCGTATCCCACAACAACCACCTCTTCAAGGCTTTTTGCATCATCACGTAAAGTGACATCCACGGAGGTCTTCTCCCCGACCGTGACTTCCTGCGTCCCGAAACCTATAAAACTGAATACCAGTACTGCTTTGGGACCGGGTACATTTACCCGGTACTTTCCGTTCAGATCAGTCACAGAGCCTGTTGTCGTGCCTTTTACCAATACGCTCACCCCTGGCAGGGTTTCTCCTTTCGGATCTTTTACAACACCTGCGACAATCTTTGACTGTGCCAGGGCTGAGATGCTTCCGGTGGCTAAAAGCAATAACAAACAAAGGTTAAACCGCTTAAATTGCCATATAAGCTGCCCCGGTTTTAAATACTTCATTTTGTAAAAATTATTCATTTAATTCTCATGGTTTTATTGATTAATCCATTGCAGGAGGGTGGCTCCCCCCGTGCTTACTTACTGTTCAACGGTGAGTTTACGAAGGCTCGCTGTGCAAACCTGCTTATCTTTTCCTTTCATTTATTTATATAATTGATAGGGGCAAATATGTTCCGGTTTGAGAAATAAGAGGGGGTAAAAACTTCCTTTAATAGGGGTAAAATTGCTTTTTCAGCAGGTAGAGAGTGAAAAATCACGAACAGCAGGTTTTACTCCCCGGTCCGGAAACCGCTTTCGGAGGTTGCCTCCGGACAGTTCTTGCTGATGTATTCCGTTGGCGACATGCCGTATTGCTTCCTGAATTCTTTACTGAAATATTTCCGGTCGTTAAAACCTACTGCAAACGCCACTTCAGCGATGCTCAGCTTATTCTGACTGAAAAGCTGAGCCGCTCTTTGCAGTCTTGCAGACTTGATATAGTCGGCCACCGGCATACCGGTCAATGCCTGTACTTTTTTATAAAGCACAGACTTACTCATTCCAATCTCGTCGACCATGTCAGACACGCCAAACTGGTCATTCTCCATATTTCTCTCTACAATATCCATGAGCTTATGCAAGAACTTTTCTTCCGGGGAAGTAATAGGGATATTCTTAGGCTGAAGGATTACCTCTCTGCTGAACTTTTTCCTGATCGCTTCTTTCGCTTCCAGGATATTGCGGATCTGGAGCGCTAGTATATGGATACTGAATGGTTTCGTAATATAGGCGTCGGCACCGTTTTCAAGGCCATTTACCTGGTGTATGAATGCAGCCCTTGCTGTAAGCAGCACTACCGGAATATGATTCGTCCTTTCATCGGTCTTTATAATCCGGCATACTTCCAGGCCATCCATTCCGGGCATCATGACATCGCTTATAATCAAATCCGGAATGAGGCTGAAGGCATCTTCCAGTCCCTCCCTGCCATCAGCACTCTCATGAATAAAATACAGAACACCAAGAGATTCGGAGATAAAACTCCTGACCTCCTGGTTATCTTCAATGATCTGAACGGTATACTTTCTTTCACCCGGGATTTCTGTATTAAGCCCGAACGGAATCTCGGCTTCCGACTGCACCCTGTAATGGACAGGATTTTCGCTGTTTAAATATTCGGGAAGAATATCAAAGCCTGAAAGATGATCTCTGCCGGTCTTCAGGGAAACCGTAAATACAGTCTCGCCGGATGTATTACCGCTGGCAGGAACACTGGACACCATTAAGTCTCCCTTATGAAGCTCTACAATACTTTTTGATAAGGCCAGGCCGATACCGGTTCCCAAATGCGACTTTGACTGATCTGCCTGAAAAAAGACATTAAAAAGCTGATCGAGGCTTTCGGGAGCAATCCCCTTGCCATTGTCCGCAATCCTTATATCCACCCATTCCTCGCCGTGTCTCACTACCTTATCTGCTGTCAACCGGATTTGGCCTCCGTCAGGCGTGAACTTAAAGGCGTTTGACAACAGATTAAAAAACAC
>JBQGEO010000023.1:0-1533 GCA_052039655.1 Pararcticibacter sp. | reverse complement strand
GCGGTGCAAACTTTATGCTGGGCGGAGCATTTGCGATGTTTAAATATACAGGACTTTACCGGGATACCAAGGATCTTGACATATTTTGCAAACCAAGTGAATACCCCAAGATACTCAAGTTCTTTGCTGAAAAGGGATACGAAACCCAGCTGACAGATGTGCGGTGGCTGGCAAAAGTTTTCAAAGGGGAATATTTCATTGATATTATCTTCGATACGGTCAATAACATCTGCACAGTCGATGATACCTGGTACGAACATGCAACAGAGGGAGAATTTGCCGGCGTCCCCGTAAAATTCCTTCCTGCCGAAGAACTGATATGGTGTAAGATCTATGTTCAGAACAGGGAACGGTATGATAGCGCAGACATCAATCATATAATTCTGAAGTATGGAAAGCAGGTGGACTGGAAACGCGTATTATTCCGGCTTGATCAGCACTGGCACCTCCTGCTCGCTCAACTGCTGATCTTCCAGTTTGTCTATCCTGCTGATTATCATGACATCCTGCCGAAATGGCTTTTCGATGAGCTGATGCGACGTGCGCACGAACAATATGATCTCCCCGCCGCTGTTGAAAAAGTATGCAGAGGCCCGATTATTGATCAGACACAATATAAAGTAGATATTAAAGAATGGGATTATAAGGTCACGACCATTAAAACGATATAAAATGGAAGAAAACCGGAAAGTAAGGATCGCAGCAGTAGGCGATGTTCATGTAAGGGAATCGGACAAAGGTAAATGGACAGATTACTTTAAAGAAGTATCACAAAAAGCAGATGTGCTGCTGATATGCGGAGATCTGACGGACACCGGCGATGAAGGGGAGGCCGAAGTATTAGCTGAAGAGCTCAAAGCATGCTCCGTCCCTGTTATTGGAGTACTTGGCAATCATGATTTTGAAAAAGGAAGACATAAACTGATCAGGCAGATCCTTCAAAACAATAACATGACGATCCTGGATGGCGAAGCTATTGTCATACACGGGATCGGGTTCGCCGGGGTGAAAGGTTTTGGAGGTGGTTTCGACGGACACATGCTGTCTATGTTTGGAGAGGGTGCCATGAAAGCGTTTGTTCAGGAAGCCGTTGATGAAGCCCTCCATCTTGACAGAGCACTTGCCCGGTTAGACCAGGAACATGAAAACATTAAAAAGATCGCTGTTTTACATTATGCCCCGATTAAAGAAACCGTTATAGGTGAGCCGGAACAGATCTTTCCATTTTTAGGGTCTTCGCGTCTTGCAGAACCGCTGAGCAGAAGGAACGTAATTGCCGCATTCCACGGGCACGCCCATGTGGGACAGTTAGAGGGCGAAACCTCAGGAGGCGTTAAAGTTTACAACGTCGCGAAGCAGATACTGGGAAAAGCAGGATACGAGTATCCGTTTTTCATTCTTGAAGTATAAAAAGGAATTCACCGGATATATATTGTCCATGTAACGGATTCATCGTTTGATTTCTTTTTCCTATATTCATATTTTGCAGGAACAGGCAAACAGGAGTTCATCTGCCCGAAAGCCTGAAATCCG
>JBQGEO010000022.1:0-12141 GCA_052039655.1 Pararcticibacter sp. | reverse complement strand
AGGCTTCGTGGTTTCCGCGTGTCTTCCGCCTGTCCTGCTCGGGTCGGCCTCGGGTTTGAGTCGCAGCCGACTCGCAGCGGACACGTAAAAAAGTCGCAGGCTCCTGCGAAGTTTCCCGGTACTGTCCCGGTATTGTCCGGCCGGCTCCCGATACTCTCCTGGTTGGCTTCTGATCTGTAACGCTACAGCAACGCTTTCCATACGCTTTTGCTTCGACAATTCCCGAACGGAAAGCGTAGGGAGAGCGTTCCGAAAGCGTAGGGAAAGCGTTGCAGATCCGAAGCCAATCAGGAGACAACCCGAACAAAACTACCGGCGCGGAGCACTACCCCCTGAAGGGGACGCTCTGGCTCGGGCTCCCCAAGCAGATTGCTAAGCTCCGACAGGCTTTTCTTGCTTACCACAGTAGTGAAGCTTGCCGATATGTACTCATTTAAGCAACAGACCGGCGATCACGTGTTTGATGCGGCTTATACCTTCTGCCTGAATTGGGGTGTCATATTTCATGACAAATAATGCTAGACTACCTCCATTAATAATTACCTCCACAGAATATTGCTGGTTAAACTGCACTACGGGTTATATATATAATAGTGAATATATAAGACTGAGTCGCTATTCCCTTATGATACTGGTGTTTTATAACAACCTCCTGTTACAACCATAAAAAGAGGCGGATTCTCTTCCAGGGCGGGCGAGACAGATAATGCTGTATTTATATTTTCGATGCTGTAAACCGTCCTTTGCATCGCCTCCTTTCTCAGTCCGGCTACTCCCCTGCTTCTGATTGGCAACGATTTTCCCAGGCTAATGGGTTAGCTTATTGTTCGCTCGTACCTCGAAAAACGAGTCCGCTGGTAACCTGCCTACAGCCCGGCAAAAGCTTAGCAACTCAGAACCAGGTCAGAACAGGGGTATATGAAGACAGCAGATTAAATAACCGAAAGTATACCCAAACTACGTACACTTTCTTCGGGAGACTTTGTCTTTAAACGAGAGTATGTCATTATTCTTCTTCATTGGTATGTTACCCGCTGTTGAGAAAAAATACTATACCTCCTTACCGGCTATTTATATATAAGTGAGCAACTGTTTTTCTTCACCGTGGGCCACTCATATCAGAGAGAAAATAAATAAGACCTCCTAAAACCGTGCTCCGGGCAGGTCGAATCCAAATTTTTTTGGCATCAGGTTACCGGTACTAGAATAAAATCACTCACTCAGCAGGTTTCATTCCTTGGCGGCAGCGCAAAAACAATCCCTGCGGACAGTCTGAAATCTAATTGATCTAAAATGCAAAGCATATTTCCGAAGCCCCAAAAACAACTTTATACCAGCAAACACCTCTCCTTTCCAAACCCTCAACAAAATGTTGTGACATTCCCCCTGTTCTCTGTGTTAAGTTTTGTTAAAAACCTATACCAGTCATCATAATATATTACCTTCGCGAGCTGTTTAATAAGTAATTGACTATTATATTGAATTAATGTATCTTTGCAGGATGTTTAAAAACAAGCGTTTATTAACGTGGATCCTTCTGATTACTATTACGATCTTTTCGGGATGTAAAAGTAAATTCGAAAAGCTTTTGAAAAGTAATGATACCGGGAAAAAGTATCAGGAAGCAATTCGTCTATATAACAAAAAAGACTACTCTAAAGCGTTAGACTTATTTGACCAGCTGAACCAGCGGTTCAGAGGCAGGGCTGAAGCTGAGGATCTGGCTTATTACTATGCATATACTAATTACAGGCTAAGGGACTATACCACCTCCAGGTATTTATTTAAAGTGTTTGCGGATACCTATCCCAACAGTGCCAGAGCCGAAGAGTGCCGGTTTATGTCGGCTTACTGCTTTTATCTCGATTCGCCAAAATATTCACTGGATCAACAGAATACGATCCAGGCGATCGAATCCCTTCAGCTTTTCATCAATCTCTATCCTAAAAGCGACCGGGTAGCAGAAGCAAGCAGCCTGATCGCCGATTTGCGCGATAAGCTGGAAAGAAAAGCTTTTTCCAACGCCAAGTTATACCTGGACATCGGAGGTTACGACGTTCAGAACTACAGATCAGCCGTTTTCGCATTTAAGAATGCCTTAAGGGATTACCCTGACACGAAATATGCGGAAGAGATGGAATATCTGACCGTGCAGGCACAGTACCTTTATGCTGAAAACAGTATTGAGATAAGACAGGAAGACAGATATACTGAGGCGATCGGTCTGGCGGACGATTTTATTGAAGATCATCCGGAAAGTAAATATCTTAAAGCCGTTCAGGATTATAAGAAGAAGGCCAGCGAGGCTATTGTCAGAGTTCAGAAATTACTGGCTGCACAGCAGCAGGCTCAGCAACAGAAATCTCAGCCGGCAGAAAAAGAAAAGACAAAAGAAACAGTTCAGGAAAGTAAAACAAGCAAAGATGAGTAATACAAAGAACAGCTCTATCCCTTCAACTACAGTTACCCGTGATTTACGTCAGCTGGATAAAAGCACTGATAATCTTTATGAATCTCTGGTGGTGGTTGCCAAGCGCGCAAATCAGATATCCAACAATATCAAAGAAGAGTTACACAGTAAGCTTTCTGAGTTTGCTTCTTCTAATGACAACCTGGAGGAAGTATTTGAGAACCGTGAGCAAATCGAGATATCAAAGCATTATGAGCGGATGCCAAAGCCAACGCTTATCGCCATTGATGAGTTCTTAAACAACAAAGTATACTTCCGTAATCCTTCAAAGGAGCAGGGTTAATTATACAACACTTCATCTGTCGGAATCCCTTCAAAAGGCAGATGAAGTGATAAAAATGTTGTATAGGCTGTTTTGGTAAAATTGCACATATAACATTTTTATCTAAGTTTGAACCTTCAATGTCTGATAGCCGTATAAGGTAAAAACTGAAGGCTGAAGGCATAAAGCTAAAAGCTTTATATTTTTAGACTTTATGTAATTATGATTGAAGGAAAAAAGATATTACTAGGCGTTTGTGGCAGTATAGCCAGTTACAAATCTGCTACTTTAACTCGTTTACTGGTGAAAGCTGGCGCAAACGTCAAAGTAATCATGACTCATGAGGCTACCCGGTTTATAACTCCTCTTACATTATCTACCCTCTCTAAAAATCCAGTCTACAGTACTTATTATAAAGAAGACACAGGCGAATGGAACAGCCATGTTGAGCTGGGCTTATGGGCCGATGCCTTCCTGATTGCTCCTGCAACTGCCAATACTATTGCAAAACTAGCATACGGCTTATGCGATAATCTCCTGACAGCCACTTATCTCTCGGCTAAATGTCCCGTCTATTTTGCTCCCGCAATGGATCTTGATATGTGGAAACACCCATCGACTCAGCGAAATGTTCGCTTAATGGAGGAATACGGGAACATCCAGATAAAACCAGGATTTGGAGAACTTGCCAGCGGCTTAACCGGAGAAGGCAGAATGGCTGAACCGGAGGAAATAGTTGCATTTATAGAACATGCGTTTAGCAGTGAACAGCCTCTGAAGGGAAAGAAAGCGATCGTAACAGCTGGTCCAACCTACGAAGCAATAGATCCTGTTCGTTTTATCGGGAATCATTCTTCCGGCAAAATGGGCTTTGCTATTGCAGAAGAACTTGCTGAGTTGGGTGCAGAAGTTACGCTGATAAGCGGGCCTTCGCACCTGAATACCCGGCACAAAGGAATTACCCGGATACCGGTTATGTCATCCGACGAGATGTTAAGCGCAGTGGAAAAAAGTTTCCCGGCCAGCGATATCACTATCATGAGTGCAGCTGTGGCAGATTACAAACCTGCAATTGTTTCAGCAGAAAAGATAAAAAAGGACCCTGCAGATTTTAACCTGGAACTGGTTAAAACCACGGATATCCTGGCAAAAGCGGGGACCGCAAAACAGACAGGTCAGATCCTGGTGGGGTTTGCCCTTGAAACAAATGATGAAGAAGCCAATGCTATAAAAAAACTCAGGAAGAAAAATCTCGACTTCATTGTTCTTAATTCAATGAATGACAAGGGAGCAGGCTTCGGAACAGATACGAATAAGGTGACAATTATTGACAAAAGCCTTAACGTCACACATTTTCCTTTAAAAACAAAAGAGGCTGTAGCAAAAGATATATGCCGCAAGATAATAGAATTGATATGAGAAAAAGAGGGTTTGTATTTATCCTGCTGTTTTTTGCAGTAATAACGGCATCGGCACAAGATCTGAATGCCAGGGTGCAGATTTTATCGCCGCAGGTGCAGAACACCAATAAAAGGCAGTTAACTGTTCTCGAAGGAGCTATCAGGGATTTCCTGAATGGACGAAAGTGGTCTGCTGATATTGTTCAAAGCCAGGAACGCATCGATTGCAGCTTTGTCATTAATATAACAGAATGGGATGGGTCTTCCAGTTTCAAAGCGGAGGCACAGATCCAGTCGAGCCGACCGGTATATGGTTCCACTTACAATTCGACTATCCTGAATCTAAGCGATAAAGATTTTAGCTTTACCTATACAGAGGGGCAACCGCTTGATTATTCCGATCAGCTGTTCACCACCAACCTCACGTCGCTCCTCGCCTACTATGCGTACATTATTACGGGAATGGATTATGATACCTTCGCAAAGTTCTCCGGAAGCCCGTACTATGCCAAAGCACAGACGGTGGTGAACAATGCACAAAACGCTTCATTTACAGGATGGAAAGCGTTCGAAGGAATGAGAAACCGGTATTGGCTTGCCGAGAACCTGACTAATAAGGCTTACGACCCGGTAAGGCTGGTATTATATGACTATCACCGCAACGGATTGGATGTGATGTTTGAGAATAAGAATAAAGGGCGCAAACAGATCATCACCCTCCTGCCACAGCTGCAAAAAATTGACAAACAACGTCAGGGCTCGATGCTCGGCCAGGTGTTTTTTACTGCCAAGGCCGATGAACTGGTCAATATTATCGGTTCGGCCAGTCCCACCGAAAGAATGTCTGCCTACAATATCTTAAGTGCTGCCGACCCTGCCAACATCGGCAAGTATGATTTGCTGCGCAAGCAGCAGAATTGATCCGTGCAGAAATGGAGGGATAAATTATCGAATTGATTCGTGATTTAACGCCGATATTGTTATAATTGAGCCTTTGTACCGGCATGAGATCTTACGATCTTGTACACGTCCGGATACAACAATTGAACATTATATTAAGTTAAACAATCAGGAATCTATGCTGGGCCGTCTAATAATCCGAAATTACGCACTTATTGAAGACCTTGATATATCCTTTTCTGAACAGCTCAATATTGTAACAGGAGAAACAGGTGCCGGAAAATCTATCATCCTGGGAGCGTTGTCCCTGCTTCTGGGACAAAGGGCAGAAAGCCGTTACTTCTTTAACCAGCAAAAGAAATGCGTGATTGAAGGCCAGTTTAAGATTTCCGGCTACAATCTTAAGCCTTTCTTTGAAGAGAAAGATCTCGATTATGAGGAAGACACCCTGCTTAGAAGAGAGATTTCGGCAGATGGAAAATCAAGGGCTTTCATTAATGACACTCCGGTAAACCTTACCATCCTGCGGGAACTGGGAGAACTCCTGATTGACGTTCATTCGCAGCATGCGACACTGGAGATTAACGATGAGAGGTTTCAACTGCTGGTGGTCGATTCTCTGGCCGCTAATGAAATCCTTCTGAAAAGTTACCAGGAGAACTACTCTCAATATAAAAAGGTTACCGCCAGGCTCAAAGAGCTGGAAGAACAAAGCCGGCAGGCGAAAAACGACATCGACTATTTTCAGTTCCAGTATAATGAACTGGAACAGGCGGATCTTGCAGAAGATGAACAGGAAAAACTGGAGACGGAGCTTACAACCCTCAACCATGCAGAAGAGATTAAAAGAAACCTTCTTGCTGCGGTTTACCTGCTCAATGACCATGAACAGGCGGTAGTGATCAGCCTGAAGGAGGCCCTTCAGCAGCTTCAGCATATTGAAAAGTTCCTTCCCGCAACAGGCGAGCTGGCATCCCGGATCAACAGTTCTCTGATAGAATTAAGAGATATTGCTGATGAGATTGAATCAATTGAACAGAACACGCTCATCGACGAAGCCCGTTCGGCCGAGATAAATGAGCGGCTTAATATTATTTACAACCTTCAAAAGAAACACCGGGTAACCTCAATCCATGAACTTCTGGCTATCCAGGCTGAACTTTCAGATAAACTTCACTCTATAGCCTTCTCGGAAGAGGAACTGGAGAAGTTGAAAGCAGAAAGTTCAAGGCTTAAAGCAGAACTGGTTGTCCTGTCTGACACTCTCTCAGCCAGCCGCAATGAGGTGATTCCTGATATTGAGAAAAAGGTAAAGGAGATCCTGGCAGAGGTTGGAATGCCAAATGCTGTATTGAAAATTGAGAACATGTTGCTGGACGAAGATTCGCTGAACCTTTATGGTCGTAATAAGATCCAGTTCCTGTTTTCTGCTAATAAGGGACAGGCTCCTGCACCGATGAACAAGGTGGCATCGGGGGGCGAGTTGTCGCTTCTGATGTTTAGCATTAAGTCACTTATCTCCCGGCATATTGCGTTGCCGACGATTATCTTCGACGAAATTGATACCGGTATCTCCGGTGAGGTAGCCTGGAAGGTAGGACGTATTATGGAAAAACTTGCAGAAGGTATGCAGGTGATAACCATTACGCACCTTCCTCAGATTGCAGCGAAGGGAGAAGCACACTACTTCGTTTATAAAGACGAAAAACAGGACGTTACTCATACAAATATCACGCGTTTATCCGAAGAAGCAAGGGTTACCGAGATTGCGAAGATGCTGAGCGGCGAAAATCCCGGCGAGTTTGCACTTCAGAATGCCCGGCAACTTTTAAACGGAAATTAAAGCGCCAGGAAAGAAAAATCACTGATCCTCAAATCCAGAAACTTTACTTATTTTAGCGGCCAAATTATTACTACATGGCTTATAATTTATTAAAAGGAAAACGCGGCATTATTACAGGCGCATTAAACGAGAACTCTATCGCCTGGAAAGTGGCTGAAAAAGCGTATGAAGAAGGCGCTACATTTGTTTTGACAAATGCTCCTGTTGCCATGCGCATGGGTGAAATGAATGCCCTGGCAGAAAAAACGAACTCTCAGATTATACCCGCTGACGCCACAAGTGTAGAAGATTTGACTAATTTGTTTACCCAGTCCCAGGAAGTGTTGGGAGGCAAGATCGACTTCGTACTGCACTCAATCGGGATGAGCGTTAACATGCGTAAAACAATTCCTTACGCTGAATCTAACTACGAATACTTTCTGAAGGGTGTTGATATTTCAGCACTTTCTTTTCATAAAATGCTGAGCGTGGCGAAAAAGCTGGATGCGATCAGTGAATGGGGAAGTGTTGTTGCACTTACATACATGGCAGCTCAAAGAACTTATCCGTTCTATACTGATATGGCGGATATAAAGGCTATGCTTGAATCTATTGCGAGAAGCTTCGGCTACCATTACGGTATGGAGAAAAAAGTAAGGATTAACACTGTTTCTCAATCTCCGACTAAAACCACGGCAGGTACAGGAATTAAGGGATTCTCAGACTTTTTTGATTATGCGGATGCGATGTCGCCACTTGGCAATGCGGATGCTGAATCCTGTGCTGATTACTGTATCACTTTGTTCTCGGATCTGACCCGTATGGTGACGATGCAAAACCTGTTTCACGACGGAGGATATTCTTCTACAGGCGTGAGCACAGAAATCATGCATAAATTTGGACTTTAAATAATATTAATCTTGTTTCCATAAAAAAAGGCGCCCTTAAGCGCCTTTTTTTGTTCCCCCATTCTAATAATCTGAATCTATCAGAACGATCTTTACAGTCATAACTGAAGAGGGAGGATCGAAGGGGGTAATGCCATCCGAATCTTCACAGGTGATCGATATTTCACCGGCTGCTTTCTCCCATCTATAAGAATATCCCCGGTAAACTTCGGGTATCTGTTCATAAGTTCTTCCGCCGTTAAAGGATATGTATACCAGCACCGCGCCCGTTTCCATGATATAATGATCAAGTTCGGGAACCGATATCCGGGCAACATAACTTAGTCCCCTATCTGTAGTCGTCCACCTGTTTACGTCTGTTACAATAGTACGGTTGGGAACGACGTAATGATTTTGCTCGCAAGCTGTCATCAGCAGTATAACAGGGAGCACTAGAGTAAACAATTTCTTCATGTCTGTGTGTGTTTCTTACTGTATAGACGAGAACCGCGGGCAATGGTTGCATCGACCTGTTCGCACACTCAGGATTGTCAGCAACTTTTTACAAGCCATTTTGCCTGCAGATGAAATAATATCGCGTTTTCACTTTGATATAACGTTGGAATAGCGTTATTTTAGCAATAGATAAATTTTTCGATGTGAGATCATCCGTTTTCAACGGGCTCCGGCTTAAAACTGACCGGCTAATTTTTCACTTCCCTCAGACTGCTTTCGCGCCTCCGGGACAGACGAATAATGACTATACTACACCTGCTAAACCAATGAAAATGTTCCTTCAAACAGTGTTCAACAATTATCTAAACCGCAAACCAGATAAACTACTAATATATAAACATGGAACAAATTGGAAATTTTTTAGCCCTTTTAGGAGAGAATGAGCAAATGCTCTACTTTGTGATCCTAAGTATCTTCGTTGGCATTGAAGTAATTGGAGGTGTGCCCACTATTCTGCACACGCCACTTATGAGCGGAGCTAATGCTATCCATGGGGTTGTGATTGTAGGAGCGATTTTTGTTATGCTGAACACAGCTGCGAATGATTACCTTTCACTAACTCTCGGATTTTTCGCCGTCCTGCTCGGCACATTGAATGTGGTGGGAGGATTTGTGGTGACAGACCGGATGCTTGAGATGTTTAAAAAGAAGTAATTAACCTGATCTGCCGGAGCATCGCGCCGACATATTATTTGTTTAACCTTATTCATATAAAATTATGAACCAGCACATATTATCAATTCTATATATTATTGCCTCCGTTTTATTTATTATTGGCCTGAAGATGATGGGCAACGCAAAGACTGCGAGAAAAGGCAATCTTCTTAGCGCGGCAGGCATGATACTTGCCATCGCCGGAACCATCCTTCTTCACGAAGGGAAAGTTGCTAACATCGTCTATATACTCATTCTGCTTGCCATCATCATCGGAACAATCATCGGCTGGACGACTGCCCGCCGCGTGCAGATGACAAAGATCCCGGAACTGGTGTCTATGTTCAATGGCATGGGAGGTGCCTGCGCCGCACTTATTTCCCTGATTGAGTTCCAGCATCTCTTTCCTTTTGATCATGTGTCTCCCGGAGGGGGCCAGGGCCACTCCGGTGTCCTGATCTGCATCATTTCGGGTTTAGTGATCGGAAGCGTCTCCTTTGCCGGAAGTATTATAGCTTTTTTTAAACTAAACGGTGTTTTAGACAAGCCGGTCAGACTTCCCAGATACAACTATATCAACCTGCTGATCCTCTCGGTAGTCGCAGGTATCAGCATACTTTTGTTCTACTCTGCCAGCTCCATCACCATTTATGCCCTCCTGGCCATTGCGCTTTTATACGGAGTGATGCTGGTATTACCGATAGGCGGTGCTGATATGCCGGTTGTGATATCGCTTCTTAACTCGTTCACAGGTGTGGCCGCAGCATTCGGAGGCTTCCTGTATGATAACCATGTGATGCTGACCGGGGGTATTCTGGTTGGGTCTGCGGGGACATTGTTAACGATTGTGATGTGCAAAGCGATGAACCGGCCGATCATGCAGGTTATCTTCGGAGCGTTTGGTACTACCGCTTCCGGAAGTTCCGTTAGCGAAAAAGGGAGCATAAGAGATATCTCTGTTTCTGATACGGCTGCCTTGATGAATTATTCTAAAAAGGTGACCATCGTTCCGGGCTATGGCCTGGCTGTAGCACAGGCCCAGCATGCTATTCACGAATTGCAAACGATCCTGGAAGATCATGGAGTGGAAGTAAAATACGCTATACACCCGGTAGCCGGAAGAATGCCGGGCCACATGAATGTGCTGCTGGCAGAGGCGAGCGTGGATTACGACAAATTAAGTGAAATGGACGACATCAATCCTGAGTTCCCCAATACCGACGTGGTCTTTGTGGTTGGAGCCAACGACGTGGTAAATCCTGCTGCAAAGTCAGATCCCGCCTCCCCTATCTTCGGGATGCCCATCCTGGAAGCTGAAAACGCGAGAAATATCATCATCAATAAGAGATCCATGAATGCCGGTTACGCGGGAATCGACAACTTATTATTCTATAATACAAAAACGTCTATGCTGTTTGGCGACGCTAAGAATGTGATCACTAAACTGGTTTCCGAACTGAAGCAGATGTAACTGAGCTTACGATGTCTTTAAATGGATGAATTGAGAAAGAGGCAGAAATTGTCAGAATGTATTTCTGCCAGGATGCCGGATAGAGTCATAAACAATAAAGAGGAGCTCAGGCTGCTCTTTATTGTTTATGTATGATAAATTCATTCCTGTGATCCGGGATGTCCCAAATATCAGTCATCAGCTTTCTTATGGATTTGTTACCGCAACGGGCAGAATCTTCCCGTTGAAAAACTTATGCCCGGTGAGGGCAAAGTCTGCAATAAATTTCCCCATTTCAAAAGCCATCACAGGTGACTGGTAATCGGGAAAAGCTTTCTCTAGCATTTCCGTTTGTGCCGACCCTAAAGCCAGGCAATTGAAATGAATGGAAGAAGAGCTGTACTCAGCAGCCAGGCATTCAGTGAGAGTATGAAGTGCTGCTTTACTGGCAGAATAGGCCGCTAGCCCGGGAAATTTCACACTCCCGCTGAAACCTCCCATGCTGCCTATATTCACCACATGAGCATTTTCATTCAGGAGGGGCAGCATATGCTGGATCATTTTGACGTGGCCAAGCAGGTTACTTTGCAGCATCTCTGCAAAATCAAGCTGCGTCAGTGATTCAAACGGTTTATTTATCAAAGCCCCCGCATTATTGATCAGCACGTCAATACTGCCGGTACGCAGTTTCACAAATTCTATCAGGGAGGCATAATCGTCATGGACGATATCAAATTTGGCAGGAAAAAGTTTACAGTCAGGATTCAAACTGATTGCTATCTCATACAGCCTGCGGAGTTTATCCTCCGACCGTGCCAGGGCAATCACCTCGTTCTGATTGTTCAGAATCAGTTCCAGTACTGCCTCAAATCCTACACCGCTGCTTGCGCCTGTTATTAAAATCTTCATCTCACTATATGCTTTTAGATTTACAAGTTAAAGTAGCCATCTCTACGCCCGGCTCCTCATCCGGGAGCAAAATATCAGGCGGTCTACCTTTTGCTAAGTTAGAAAAAGAATGGCGTACCATAAAAAAGTACCTGCGACCGACAAAAACTTTCCGGGAAACTGTAGCTTTGTCGCCTGTTTATATTTCATAAATGAGACACATTCTGGTAACAGGCGGGGCTGGATTTATAGGAAGTAACCTGATCAGGGTTTTACTTCAGAATAATTTCAGAGTGACAACCATCGATAACTTCGATGAATTTTATCCCCTTGCCCAAAAAGACCTAAATATTCTGCCCTTCCGCAATCACCCATATTTCACCTTGCTGAGAGGTGATATCCGGAACACCTCCGACCTGCAAAAAGCAGGAGACGTTGAGTTGATCGTTCATCTGGCAGCGAAAGCCGGGGTAAGGCCCAGTATTAAGGATCCGGTTTTATACCAGGATGTTAATGTAGGGGGCACGCAAAATCTCCTGGAATTTGCAAAGGAAAGGGATATAAAGCAATTTGTTTTTGCCTCTTCGAGCAGTGTGTATGGTGTAAATCCGAACGTGCCATGGCATGAAGATGAAAAACTACTGCCAATAAGTCCTTACGCATCTACCAAACTTTCGGCAGAGATGCTCGGACACGTTTACAGTCACCTGTATGGAATTCGTTTTCTGGCGCTTCGTTTTTTTACCGTATATGGCCCCGGACAACGGCCCGATCTCGCGATACATAAGTTTTTCCATCATATTATCAAGGGCGAAGCGATTCCTATGTACGGCGATGGTTCAACAAGCCGCGACTATACATTCGTCGGAGATACGGTCAAAGGCATCTTGGC
>JBQGEO010000021.1:0-1585 GCA_052039655.1 Pararcticibacter sp. | reverse complement strand
GATAGTCCCGGAGAGGCCATCAATTGTTAATGCCCTGGGAGTATGATTCATTTTTTCTGCAATGCCCTTGAATTCCCTAAAAGCATTATTAAGATTTGCAGCATCTGCCGTTTGTACAGTAATGGAGTCTGTGAGCCATGGCTTTGTCAGACTTATTATCAGGGCTGATACGCTATCTTTTGAAATAGTTTTCGCTCGCTGGTATGCATAAATCAGAGCTTCAGAATATCGGCCGCCCCGAGTATGGTATTTAGGAACTCTGCTCTTCAGAAGCAGAGTAGTAGTTGTCCCTGTAAAAGCTACATCAATATTCAGGTTGTTATTAGGAATATGTATATTGATATTCAAAGAATCCTGGGCTTTGAGGTTTATGCTGAATAAGAGTAAAATGATTGATATTATTTTATTTTGGTTATCCATCATATCTGAGGTGTCTGGACTATTTATATTACCTATAAAACTTACATTTCTGAATCGCCTACATGATCATTTTTCGGGTCTTTCCGCCTGTACGTAAAATGATATATGAAGCGCTGCAACGGAACCGGTCTTTAAATCATGTAGCTGTCATTCTCGTCCAGCTTTTTCCTGTAATTTATTGATGATCCCTTTTAGCTGATGGTTATGACGAAGAGTGTGGACCCTTACAAAATTCAGCCACTCTTGCCTGGTTAAAGGTCCGGCGCCGGGAAATTCAAAATCAAGACAGGTCAGCGTCATGTCCGCATCGCTTCTGGCATAATCTGTTATTGCAGAGACTTGTTGCCGGAGGCTGTTCATGAGTGTATCTTTTTTGATGTGTCCTTCCTGCGGCAGGATAAAGTCGGGTGATTGCATCTTTGTATCAAAGTTAAGGAACTCCTCGCTGACCGGTGCTATATACAACCCGGGGTCTCTTTCAGTGGGGGCGGTCTGGCCGGTTAAGCATCCCGCAACATTATAAGATTGATTCAGGTGGTTGGCCACCTGAGCTGCTGTCCAGCTTCCGGGATATGGAACGGTATTCAGTTCTTCTTCGCTAAGTGAAGACAGCATAGCTATCAGATTTTCGAATGCTTCTTCTAATGTGGAGGATGGTGTCTTTTGCATGACGATCTTTTTGATTTAACAAAAGTAGGATACGTGGCGGAGAGCAACAGCGGGTGATTGCGACATTTGTTTGGGTCAAATGGGACAAAATTTAAGAGTTAGTTCCCCCAATAGGTGAATGTTTTTACTGATCAGTAAATGATTGTCTGAACGCTGCGGGAGACAATCCTGTTTTCTGTTTAAAAAGTTTATTGAATGACTGGGGATGTTCAAACCCCAGCCTATAAGCGATTTCTGCCGTAGTGAGCTGCCTGGTACATAGCAGTTCTTTAGCCTCATCGATCAGACGTAGATGGATATGTTGCTGGGTGGTTTTGCCTGTCAGCGCTTTCAGCATATCGGATAGATAACGGGGGGATACTTTCAGATAATCCGCTATTTCCTGGGGGGAGGGGAGCCCGGACGCTAATGTTGTTCCGTCATGGAGCCGTTGTGAGAGGTAGGTATGCATTTTGTCTATCTGATCATTGTTTACGGTCTTCCTGGTTAAAAATTG
>JBQGEO010000020.1:0-2661 GCA_052039655.1 Pararcticibacter sp. | reverse complement strand
AAAGAAAACTAATTAGAAATAAGGTTGGATTCTGGTTTGCAGATATCCCGGATTTATCTAAGTTTGACGCAGATTTGACCTGATCAATGCACAATTAAATTAAAAAATCATGCGTTTAGTATTATTCTTATTACCCTTATTGTTC
Organism: Pararcticibacter sp.; assembly: GCA_052039655.1. Taxonomy (GTDB): domain Bacteria; phylum Bacteroidota; class Bacteroidia; order Sphingobacteriales; family Sphingobacteriaceae; genus Arcticibacter. Next base: position 2,516 of record JBQGEO010000020.1, on the reverse strand, counting down.
TTCAAAACCCTGAAGGCGCAAGAAAAGCCGTTTGAATTACCCATAGAGTTGAAAGGCGGTGGAAAAAACCACATTAAACTTAACTATATTTTTAATACTGACCGCACACGAAATTGTGTGATATTTAATAATTCGTCAGTTATAAAAGCATATTGTTTTGATGAAAACATGAAATTTTTAACGCATTCTTCCACCGACGGTGTAAACGGAGGAGAAGTTTTAGGAGGCTTTGTAAAGGATCAGAAAGCGTATGTATATGTAAGAGACGCTGGAAGCCCCTCAGTTAAAACGTTCGTTTTTTCACTGACAGATATCAGTCACAGCGCGTTTTCCATCCCGTTCGATTTAAAAGGCAAGAAATTTCTCGGGCAATTGAATACAGAAAGTGGATTTCTGTACATCACTGCTGATAAAAAAGAACCTGTTATCACAGTATTTAACTTTAACAGTGAGGATAAAATTGAACAGATTGATTTTGATCTGAGCAGGCAAGATCTGAATACTGGCTTCAATAAAAATGACCTTTGGAAGGCCTTATCACGAGGTTCGGGATTGTCCCGGTCGGTTGATGCTGTTGTTGTAAATCCTGACGTCGAGTGTGAGCCGGATGTAGCGAACGCTCTTAATAAGATCTATTACCGGAATGACAGTTTATTACTCGTAATGGATAAAGAAGAGGGAACAAGCCGGATCTTCTCTCTTGATCTGAAGGGGCAGTCGCTCGCCTATAAGGTGATAGAACGCAAACTTGAGGCGACTAAAACTTTGGTAACGCCTACTTTTAATTCTTTTTTAATCGGAGATAAGTTGTACTATGTTCGTGCAAGCTCTGAGCAGCTCGTTATTTGCGTTAACGAACTTCCGGGAATGACTGAGGTTGCGAGGTTTGAAGCAGCGGTAGATGATTCTATTGATTTTAAGAATACACCGGTTCTGCAGGACCGCGGAAATTATTTCGGCGGCTCTGTAAGAGAACTGGAAAGAACTAAACAGCTTTTGCGGAAAATGCTGTCAGGCAGAGCTGTGATTACTGGAATACGGAATGCTGATCATTTAGATGAGCTGACGATCGGTGCTTTTAAAGAAATGCAGCGAGGTGGTGGCGGATTTCACCCTGGTCCTGCAGTCGGGGGATTTGGCGGTTCTTTTCAAACGGGGGGCGGTGTCTGGATTGGAGCGGGATTTAATCCTTTTGGAGGTTCATGGAACAGAATAACCCGGTTTAAAATGTTGATTAATCCACAAACTTCTAAACACGTTCGCGGTGAAATTCATGCTTCCGTGGCTGAGCAGATCAGAGACTATTCCAAAGATCTTAAAATACCAAATGGCGGCGCTGTAGTTTTTATTGTCGGTAATGCATCAAGATATGCTTATTACGATAAGGATACCCAAAAACTAGTTATTATGAAGTTTTAAGCTTTGACTGAATTATATCGTAATGTATATCAAGCACAAAAAAACCTGCTTATATACATAATAGCAGGTTTTTTTCTGTATAAAGCAGACAAGTGACCAAACTTTACAAAGCGGGCTCGTCAAATTAAGACGAGCATTCGTTCTATCTTTTATCTGATTCAAACAAAACCCGCCCGGTCATCCTTTCTCCGTAAACCAACGATCTATACTTAAATATACATGAGTCAGAAGCAAGCGGAGAAGAAATTTGATCAGCAAACAAGCACCATGCAGCAGAATCCTCTTCGAATATACCTGGATCTCAAATATGTTCATGATGAATGTTTCGCCCTCCCATTATTCAAGAGGGCGTTTTTGCTTCTTTTCTTGCGAAATTATTTATTCAGCTCTGCTTTTAAACTAGATATTATCCCGGCAAAACGGGACTTAAGATCGCTTGACACAGTGGTTTGACTATACTTCGAATAAAGAGCAACGAATCCAAGTGTTTCATCGTAGGTTACTGCGATAGTGACTGTCTTACCATCGGTAAAGAAATAGTAATCATCGCTTAAACCGATAGCAGTATAGCGTTCTGAGAAAAACTTAGCACTTTCTTCAACAACTGCACTGTTGTTCGACAGTAATAGAGCGGCAACGGTCATTTTATCGGACTCGAATATATACATCACATTTCTTACTTTCACATTTTCACCCGTTTACGCTAACCCTGTTGTTGTCTCACTTATCAGGGTTCGCTTTTCTTTCGATTTTGTTGTCGCCTTACTCGCGTTTAATTGCCAGAACGGCTCAGCACATAAGGTACTATAAGGTGTAACAGTAACCTTACTTTCTATCGAGAAATCACTCGATACGGCCTTCACCGTAGTAGTCCCAACCTTTTTTGCTTTAAAAACTCCGGAAGAAGACACGGAACCAACAGACTCATCGGTGGATGACCATGTTACTGAAGAAGAACCTGGATTTTTTATCGTAAAGGCATGTTGTTCATCATAGCGTACTGAAACCTCTTTTGAATCAATTTCAGCTTTAGGCTTCGACTCATCCTTTTTACATGCGAATAAGGAAAGGCTAGCGGCGATAATTGTAAGGCATAA
>JBQGEO010000019.1:0-4157 GCA_052039655.1 Pararcticibacter sp. | reverse complement strand
TCATTTTCGCTGTAGCTTTCCGGTCCCGTGGGTATTTTTACGATAAAGACAGATCCTGCACCCAGTTTGCTGTTTACTTCGATTGTACCCTGGTGAATGTCGACCAGGGTTTTAGTGAGGGATAATCCGATCCCATTGGTTTCCGTTTGGGTGTTGGAATTGTTGTAAAAAGGAGTAAAGATCTTCTCCTGCTCTTCTTCTGGTATTCCAGTGCCCGAATCGGTTACCCGGATAACTGCATATTCATGGAGCATATAGCGCTCTTCCGTGACCTCCAGGCTTATTCTTCCGCCTTTAGGGGTGTATTTAAATGCGTTTGATAAAATATTGAAGACGATCTTATCTGTCTTGTCTGCATCGAAATAGGCATCCGTTTTACGGAAGGATGCATCAATGGAGAAATCGATCTCTTTCTTTTTTGCCAACGGCATAAAATGTGTTGTTCCTATTTCTTGTATAAATGCTGATATATCTCCTCTGGATATTTTTAGCTGCATATTCCCGCTTTCAATTTTCCTGAAATCAAGAATCTGTTGCAGCAGACGTTTCAGCCGGTTCACGTTTGATCGCATTTTTTCGTATTGAGGCAGATTCCGTTTGGTGGTGATCTGGATATCGTCAATCAGACATGAGATAATAGTCAGCGGAGTTAAGAAATCGTGGGAGATGCCGGTGAAGTAGCTTATTTTGGTCTGGGCCAGTTCTTCAGTTTTTTCGCGTTCTATGCGGGCGATATGGAGGTCGCTCCGAAGCTTCAGGCGATAGGAGGTGATACGGAATCCGGAGTAGATCAATGCGAGGATGAGGGCTCCGTAGAGCAGGTAGGCAGCCCTGGTTTCGTAATATGCCGGTTCTTTATAGATCCGGAGCCGGGTGTCTCCTTTCAGCCATCTATTATCCGGTCCTGTTGCTTTTATCGCGAATGTATAGTTCCCTTTTCCCAGGTTGTTATAGACGGCAAATCGCCTGCCCCGGGGGGGATAAATCCAATCAGGATCAATTCCCTCCAGCTTATAGGCATATCGGATCTTACCGGGAAATTCATAGTTGAGTGAGGAGAAGTCTATTTCCAGGTTCCGTTGGTCCGGCTGCAGGGTCAGCAATCCGGGGGAATAAGAATTTTCATGTGTGCGGCTTTCCAGTACCGATTCGTTATTGATTTTGATATCGGTGATCACCGGTTTGTGTGATGCTCCTTCATGCTTCCCCGAGGGCAGCGTACTGAAGGCACATATCCCGTTTGTGCCGCCGAAATATATTTTGTCAGCAAGGCTGCTCTCCGCGGTGGCGTTTTTTCCGAACATGCTCACTTCGAATCCGTCATCAGCGGTGTATTCAACAAATGATTTAAATGGATCGATCTTATAAATCTGCCTTGAAGTGGTGACCCATATATGATTGCTCCGGTCGCAGGTAAGGTTTTGCACCTTGCCGCTAATCGAAATTTCTTTGTATTGATAGAATCTGCTTTTCACTGGTGAATACCAGGCAATTTTTCCTTCATCGGTTGCCAGCCAGACATTCCCGGTATGATCGGAAGACAGCGCCCTGATCCCGCCGTCGGTAATGCCCCCGATAGGGTGGAAGTGAACAATCCGCATAGTCATGAAGTCGGCGGAGGATGTGCTGGTGACTTTGTAAAGGCCGTTCCAGGAGGTGGCTATCCAGATATTTCCTTTTTTATCTTCTGTAATTCCCGGAACATGGCCGGAAACCGGGGAAATGGGGACAAATGATGTCTTATTTCTGTGCTTTACGAGCACTCCGTTTGTGGTGGCAATCCAGAGGTTATGATGCTTATCTCTAAAGAAGCTAACCGGATTGCCGGTTTCGGCATTGTACTGTTTCAGGTTGATTGTCTTCACAATTTCAGGAAAACCTGATTTTCGCTTAAAGACCGTGATGACGGGCTGGTAAGAAGATCCTACCCACACCTCGCCCGTTTCCCGGTCCTGGGCAGCACAACTGACGGAACGCAGGGACTTTAATCCGGAGAGCTGGGGGATGTCGCCAGATAGGCTGAGCTTGCCGGTACGCGGGTTCCAGAAACCGAGTCCGAACCTGTCCATATCCAGCCACATGAGTCCCTGCTGGTCTTCGAAAAGCATGGTGAAATTGGCGGAGATGCCGTATTTCTGCTTGATAGAGCTAAAATTGTAGTTTTCTATACGGGGTTTATTAAAATTGATTTTGAGTATTCCATCTCCAAAGGCAGCAATCCAGAGGTTGCCGTCCTTGTCTTTATAGAGGTCGCTGAAGATATTGTTCGTTTGAACGAACAGCCCGGAGACATCCGTTTCGATTACTTTACCGTTGTCTGTATACTTAAACGCAGTTATTCCCGAAAAGGACATGACCCAGATGTATCCGGAATAGTCGTCTTGCAGGACACTGTAGAAGAGGGCTTCCTTTTCATTTTGCCTCCGCTTATTGCGTACCGGGATTTCGGTATACATCCTGTCCTGATCCCTGGCGGGATCGAACATAAAGAGTCCGCCGCCCCAGGTGCATATCCAGTAGTTCTTCCGCTTGTCCTGGAAGATCCTGAAAGGATTGTTATTGGCCCCGATCTTGGGAAACGCTCTGAAAGAACTGGTTTTTTTATCGTACAGATACAAGCCGCTGTTCCAGAAACAAATCCAGATGTTTCCTGCCTGGTCTTCATAAATGGAGCTCACGCCGCTGTTGGGGATTGATCCGCTTCCGTGATCATGGGCCCTGTAAATTTTCTTTAGGGTAAAATTGGGGTGATATACATAAACGGGCCCATCGGTCCCAATCCAGATATCGCCTTTCTGGTCGGTTAAAATGCTCCTGATCTTTTTATCGCGGAGCCGCTTATCGGGAAAAGGGCTTGTTTGATAGGTTTTCCTGTTCAGCAATTGCAGCCCGTTATCTGTTCCGATTAAAAGAAAATCTCCCGACTCGTCGATGGATGTTACGTTATCACTGCCGGGGCGGCGAAGAACGGCGGCGGGTTTGATACTTGAAATGCGGTAGGCGTCGTATCTGCACAGCCCCTCAGGGGTTCCAATCCAGATATATCCGTCGGAATCCTGGAAAATCCGGTTTACGGTATTGGATGGCAGCTTGTCATTGGCCGGGATCGGCGAAAGCTGCATCTGCCGGGCATATGCGACCTGCAGCAGTAAGTTGAAGAGTATTAAATTGATCAGCGTCCGGAGTAAAGCTCTATTCAATATTTCCTGCTATTTTAAAGACTAAAAAGAGTAAATATAAAAAATATATCTTTAAGACGGGGGGATTGAATCCAGCAAATCCAACGATTTCAGGAATACTGAAAATCAGTATTCCTGAAATCGTTGGATTTGCCGGAAGTCTTGTTTTTATTCTGTTTTGCTCTCGTCTGCAACAGCTTCCTGCCATGTTTTCCATTTGGGAACATTTGCATCATAGCCGTCGTAGCCAAAGTTTTGACTAAGCTTTCCTCTGTTGTTAGCTGTTATTGCTGAATTCGGAACAGGCCAGTACATGTTCTGTTTACCCATAACGAAATTATAGGTATTGGTTCTGACCTTCACCGGTATCCCGGTATTATAGAATCCGTTGTAATGTATGATCCGCTGATACCAGTAACTGCCACCAGCTGAACCAGTGCCCGACTGTTTATCGTAGGTTTCGGCATTATAGATATTGCCCCATTCATCCGGCTTGCCGCTTAATGCAAGGCAATAGGATACCCGGCTTAATTCCATATGACGCCATTCCTCCAGATATAGCTCACGCGCGCGCTCGTTCATAATATCACCGATGGTAACTGTTGTATACAACTGTTCGCATTTTGCTCTTTTCCTAACTTCATTGACATCGCTTGCGGCTCCTGCAGCGTCTCCCATATAGAACTTAGCTTCTGCGCGGAGAAGATAGGTTTCTGCTAAACGATAAAGGTACCAGTCGGCATTGCCGCCTGTTGTAGCACCGTTGAACTGAGTAGAGTTCTGTAGTGCTTCTGCTGTAACATCATCCAGGAAAATTTTATAGTGAGGGAAATCAAACCAGTCGCGAAGGGTATCAGGACATAAAAGTGCACCGTTATCGGGATGATAAAGCCTCAGATTTTTACCATAATAAGCTGATGTCCGATCATTATATTTCAGTGAATCCATGCGTACCCAGTTGCCTGTGGTTGTGCTGTG
>JBQGEO010000018.1:0-4607 GCA_052039655.1 Pararcticibacter sp. | reverse complement strand
TGAAATACCGTTCAACTTTTTGTAGTTGTTCGTCTGTCAGCTCAAAAACCGGATTGGTGTTCGGCTGAAAAACTTCGTAACTTTTCAAGTTGCCAAAGTTGTGAAAAAACGCAGGCGTGAAAACGCAGAAGAATCCCGATTTGTACTCATCGATCCATTCAAATTTGTAAGGGATCTGCGGATTGGTGAAAAATATGGCTTGTTTTTTTATTTCAATCACCTTATCGGCATAGTGCACCCTGTTCCTTCCAATAATAAGGGTGATTTTGAAATAGTCTTTTCTGCTGTAAGGGATTGGCTTTGAGTTTTTTCCTTTATAGTCGTCCATTCTGAAAACATTAAAATGGCCGATCTCATTATGGATATTGTCGGGAACCCAGTTAAATTTTGACTGATAAAATTCTTCTATTGACTGCGTCTTGTCCATTCTGTAAAGTTACAAAAATCAAATCTGTATTTGCAGGATCACGGATTGAAGCAGCTGAAGGTAGGGAAACGGGAACAAGGGTGTTTTCTTATCAATAACTGAGATGTTGTTGAAAATACAAAAAATGGTATGCAATGCTTTTGCGCCAATAGGAAGTGTCGTGGTTTCCGGGACTGCTGATAAACGTGGCCGGAAGCTTTCGTTGATCAACGATTTTTTTTAGCGTTGTTGAAGCTGGATATAAAATGTCACTCACGCCGCAATCGAAAATGAAGGGCTTGTTAAAGTCCTGATGCTGTTTCAATAAAGTGGAAATACTGTATTGATGCCAGTCTGTGATTTCAGTGCTACCGAAATGCCTGGTGAGGTCTTCCGTCATCCGGTTGTTTTTCCAGAACTGCCGGCTGACTTGCCGGAAATTGTTGTAATCTATTTCCAGGGCTCCGCTGGTAGCACCAGCGGTTTTAAAATACTCCGGATGCAGGATGAAATACCTTAACGCGCCATATCCGCCCATACTTAAACCGCTGATAAAGATGTTGGCAGTATCAATGTTAAATGACTGGTGTATCCTTGGAACGAGTTCCCGGAAGAAGAAATTTTCAAACTGCGGTTTCGTTTGATCGGGGCTGTTGGTGTAATAGGTTGTAAAGCCATCAGGGGTGACGATGATGAAGCCATAGTGGCTGGCCAGTTCCTGAAGCTCTGCTGTCTTTGACCACTGGCGGTAGTTTTCGCTATAACCATGCAGAAGGTAGACCAGAGGCCAGACTTTTTTTGCGGTGTAGCTGGCGGGTTTGTAGATCAGCACTGTGTCGGGGCTTTCCAACTGCCTGGAGTTCATGATCCATACGTCCTGTGCCTTTGCGCAGACGCCGATGCTTAATGTCAATAAGATGACCAGTAATTTTCTCATATGTTGTAATTTGTTCCAAAGTTCTGCAAGGCACCGCGCTGCTGCAATAACGAACAAAATTGTTAGTCAGAACCCATCATGAAAAGAAAAGAAAACTCCACTAATGCCATTAATGAGCAATTTTTATTTCAGGTCTGCGAGCTGAATTCGGCCATAGCTATGATCAGCGGGCGATGGAAATCCCAGATCGTCTATTCCATTTCCGAAGGAAATAACCGTTTCCATCTGCTTAAACGCGAACTGGTGAATATTTCGGAGCAGGTACTGGGCAGACAGCTTAAAGAACTCGAAATGCATTCAATTATTGTTAAAAGAGAAATACCCGGTTCCGTGCCGGTTGGGGTTGAATACCTGCTGACCAATAAGGGGAGAGACCTGGTACCCATCCTGCAGCATCTTTGTGATTGGGGAAAGGTATATGCCGGAGGGAAGGAGATTGCCGTACCTGAAAGCTGCATGAGTAAGGAGTCAGTTTCGGTCTGAAATTTTGCAGAATAAATTTTCATGTTTGATGCTGCGCGGATAACTTTGATGCCAAAGAATAAGCCAATTAATGATGAAGAAACTAATCTTGTTTTTATGGTTAACCGTTATGGCGGTCGCAGTTTTTGCACAGGAGTTAAAGTCTCCTGACGGCAATCTGACGATGAATTTTTCTATACAGAGCGGGGGAGTGCCGACCTATCGTCTTACTTATAAAGGGAAGGATGTAATTAAGCGAAGTAAGCTGGGGATCCAACTAAAGGATAACAGGCAGGACGCTGGCGTGGAGTCGGATGGGGATATGAAAGTGAAGGCAACGAACGCTAAGACATCTTTGTATGACAATTTTGAAGTGGCAGGCACCCGGTCTGAAACCTTTGATGAAACCTGGAAACCGGTATGGGGAGAGGTAAATCAAATCAGGAACCATTATAATGAGCTGGCCGTTACTTTAAAGCAAAAGGGAACGGACAGGGTGATGCTTGTACGTTTCAGGTTGTTTAATGATGGCCTGGGCTTCCGGTACGAGTTTCCTGAGCAGAAGAACCTAGTGTATTTTGTAATTAAAGAGGAAAAGACACAATTCGCTATGGCGGGTGATCATACTGCTTTCTGGATTCCGGGGGATTATGATACGCAGGAATATGATTATACGACTTCTAAATTATCGGAGATCCGGAAGTTACTTTCGAATGCAGTTACCGGTAATCTTTCGCAGACATCTTTTTCTCCGACCGGAGTACAGACGGCATTGATGATGAAGACCAATGATGGTTTGTATATTAACCTGCATGAAGCGGCACTTATTAATTATCCCTGTATGCATTTGAACCTGGATGATAAGAACCTGATATTTGAATCGTGGCTTACTCCTGATGCTATTGGTGATAAAGGATATATGCAGGCACCCTGTACGACACCGTGGCGTACGGTGATTGTGAGTGATGATGCCCGTAATGTCCTTGCTTCAAAAATGACACTGAATTTGAATGAGCCGTGTAAGATTGAGGATACCTCCTGGATTAAGCCTGTGAAATATGTGGGAGTCTGGTGGGAAATGATCACCGGGAAAAGCTCCTGGTCTTATACCAATGATCTGCCCGCTGTCCAGCTGGGTATTACAGATTATAAAAAGGTTAAACCCAATGGTACCCACGGTGCCACTACTGCGAATGTTAAAAAGTATATTGATTTTGCCGCCGAGAACGGCTTTGACAGAGTTCTTGTAGAAGGATGGAATATCGGTTGGGAAGACTGGTTCGGGAATTCGAAAGATTATGTTTTTGACTTTGTAACACCCTATCCAGACTTTGACCTGAAGGAAATTCATCGTTATGCGAAGAGTAAAGGAATTAAAATGATCATGCATCATGAAACTTCTTCTTCTGTGAGGAACTACGAAAGGCACCTGGATAAGGCCTACCAGTTTATGAAGGACAACGGATATGATGCAGTAAAAAGCGGGTATGTTGGAAATATTTTGCCAAGAGGGGAGAACCATTATAGCCAGTGGCTGGTCAACCATTATCAGTATGCGATTGAGAAAGCAGCTGAATACAAAATCATGGTGAATGCCCATGAGGCAGTGAGGCCGACCGGTATAGCCAGAACGTACCCTAACCTGATTGGAAATGAGTCGGCAAGAGGTACCGAATATCAGGCATTCGGAGGCAGTAAGCCTAATCACGTTACAATTCTTCCTTTTACCCGTTTGCTGGGTGGGCCCATGGACTACACCCCGGGGATCTTTGAAATGGATATTTCAAAGATCAATCCTTCTAATAAGTCGCATGTCAACAGTACACTGGCTAATCAGCTGGCTTTGTATGTGACGATGTACAGTCCTCTTCAAATGGCTGCTGACCTTCCGGAAAACTATAAACGGTTCCCCGACGCATTCCAGTTTATAAAGGATGTGGCAGTAGACTGGGATGACAGCAAATATCTTGAAGCAGAACCCGGACAATTTATCACCGTCGCGCGTAAAGCAAAGGGATCAAATAACTGGTTTATTGGCAATGTATGCGGAGAAAAGGGATTTACGTCTAATTTTACGTTTAGTTTTCTGGATCCCGGAAAGACCTATGTGGCTACCATTTATGCTGATGCTGCGAATGCGGATTATAAAACCAATCCGCAGGCCTATACAATAAGGAAGGTTCTTGTTTCGAATAAATCCCGTCTGGTTCAGAAATCTGCACCGGGAGGGGGGTATGCAATCAGTATTGTAGAGGCTAAAAGTAAAGGAGACCTGAAGGGGCTCAGAAAATTATAGAGACAGGTTTGGACCTCTAATAATGAAGAAGCCGCATCCTTTTCAGGTGCGGCTTTTTATTATTATACTCAGTTATTGTTTTCGACTTATGAGACTTTTCTGTCTTTTCCAAGCGAAAGCAAAAAAGAGCGGTATGCATTGTTGGCGGAAAGCCATGCTTCTTTAGCCTGGTCGAATTTATCCATATCCGCTTTTGATACGACGCCTTCCTGACGTACTAGTGCCTGCCCGGCATCCAGATAAAGCAAGTGTTTTGCCTGGGCGTTTTTTTCAAGGTTGTCTAAGATTTCTCGGGTGCTCATTTTGTTTTTGCTTATTATATAGGGTACAAATTTATAAAAGAAATGTTCTCAGTTATTACGCAAATTTCTTCGCTGTTTTACACGTAATATTTTGAAAGTTTTGCTAATGTTCGCTATTTCAGCTATATACGGTTCCTTGTAGTTGAGATTCAGAACACCGCCGGCTCCATTAGCCTGGGGCGCTTTGAGAATATGGCAAAATCC
>JBQGEO010000017.1:0-2354 GCA_052039655.1 Pararcticibacter sp. | reverse complement strand
GATCAGTGAAGGAGTGCACAAAGCAAGCAAGGAGGTAACCTACGGATTGATATTAATAGGTATTTTCCTGTTGCTGCTGGCTTCTATCAATTACATTAATCTGAGCACTGCCCAGATATGGCAGCGAACAAGGGAGTTCGGGGTCAGAAAGACGCTGGGAAGCGGAAGGCTCCGTCTGATCGGGCATGTGTTGACAGAGACATTCTTAATTACGCTGCTTGCTCTCTGTTTATCGTTCCTGTTTTCTAAACTGATTTTTTTCGCCCTGAAGAACATTATCCCGGAGGGAGCGGAACAATACCTGGATCCCGGAAGCATTTCCCTGTTTATCGCAGCGGTCTTAATTCTAGTTCCGCTGATTGCCGGAAGCTATCCTGCATACCTCATTATCAGGGTTGATCCATTGAAGATCATCCGCAACCATATGCTACTTCCCCGCGGCAGCAGTCTGGGGCTGCGGAAAGGCCTTATAATCTTCCAGTTTTGCGTGGCCCAGATCTTTATAGTCTGTACCTTTATCGCTGCCTCGCAAATCCGTTATCTGATGAAGAAAGACCCTGGGTTTAACAGGGAGGCCGTATTACTGGTTGATGTTCCCTGGAATTTACGCTGGAAAGAACAGTATAAGAGCAAGCAATTTTCCCTGATTAATGAGTTGAGAAATGTGCAGGACATTAAGGATATTTCGCTGGGAGATCCGCCCCTGACAGACGGGTACTCAAGTTCTCTGTTCTCTTATACGGATAGCCGCGGAAAAAAAGCCGAGGGGCAATTGTACAAGAAGGTTGCTGATACCAGTTATCTTAGCCTATATAAAATACAGCTGATTGCAGGCAGAAATCTGACTCCTGCTGATACGGCGAAAGAAATGCTCATCAACGAGACTGCGGCAAAGCATTTTGGATTTAAATCGGCGGAAGATGCTGTTGGGAAAATGCTGGACGATGGCGGAAAGAAGCTGACGATTGCAGGTGTGGTGAAAGACTTCCACTCCCAGTCTTTCTATAACAGCATCGTTCCTGTTTCTATTTTAATGGAAAAACAGGATCTGGCAACGTTCAATATCAAACTAAGCACTGAAGAGACGGGCAATTGGCAAACAACAATTGAATCGATCCGGAAAAAGTGGTCGCAATTTTATCCGGCTCATTATTTTGATTACAAGTTCTACGATCAGCGCCTGGAAGGAATCTATAAGCAGGAAAGGAATATTTCATTGCTTATAAATCTTGCTTGTGTTATATCTGTGGTGATCAGTTGCCTTGGTTTGTTTGGATTAGCTGCTCTTACCGCTTTTCAGCGGACCAAGGAGATCGGTATCAGAAAGGTAATGGGAGCTACAACTACCGAAGTGGTGCAAATGCTGTCGAAGGACTTCATAAAGCCCGTCCTGATAGCGATTGCTTTGGGATCACCGGTCGCCTGGTATGCCATGAACAAATGGCTTGAAGGATTTGCCTATCGTGTTCCTGTCCACTTGTGGGTGTTCTGTGCGGCGGCGGCTACGGCAATAACGATCGCTTTACTTACCGTGAGTTCGCAGGCAATAAGAGCTGCAAGAACCCGGCCCATAGATAGCTTAAGAGATGAGTAAAATTAAAATGGAAAGTTTCTTCGAAAGCCCTTTCAATGAGAGATCTCGATTGAAGCATAGCGAGAAATAAATCCTTTCCGCGTGTTCGTTATTACTGATGCGCGGAAAGAAATATTCCGAGTTTACCTGTTCTTTTCAACCTTTTGCAGGAGGAAGATAGCAAGGAGGAAAAACACAAGTGAAAAGCCTGGCTGAGAGGCTTCCAGGAAACCATAACCGCTTTGTATCTTGGCAATTAAAGCCGAGATCATGCAGATACAAAAACCGACATAAACCCACTCTTTTATTCTGCCTGGCATGCCCGGAATCAGGAGCACTATACCACCAAGTATTTTTGCGACTGTAAGTTCGATCCGGAAATAAGGTGGAAATCCCATCCTCCCGGTAAATTCGTCCTGGTGCGTTTCTGCAAACCAGGCTGCAAAAAACATAAAAGAGGACATCATAACCGTCAATAACCAATAGAACAAGTTTTTATTTTTCATTACAAATCTTTCACAGATGACGATTGAGAAATAGGAAAGAGGACAAGGCTGAAAATAGGATAGAATGCTATCTTCTGTTGAATATAGCGAATCTGTCGTAAATCTGCTACCTTTACTTTACGTTAAAAGCTGAATCTGTATGATTCTGAAAGATGTTGTACAATAGCAAGTTCGCGTTCGATTAGACCACTGAAATGGAGGATGTTTTTTTATTGATTATACCGAATTTATGATTCTCCTGATTAACGAAGAACTAGAAGTAGCGAAACCACTTG
>JBQGEO010000016.1:0-8113 GCA_052039655.1 Pararcticibacter sp. | reverse complement strand
ACTGTTCCCACTTTTCCGCTATCGTTGGTGTCGGCGTCGAGATGATGCCTCACAACAGCTGTATTACCAGAAACCTGGATAGTCTGATTGGTCAGCGTAATGGTCACAAAATCGGATTTCCCTGAAGCAATACTTTCCACGAAAGCAGCTTTATCTTCTACTTTTCCGCTCGAATGCCCGTAACTTAATTTCTCTGCGGCTATAGCCTCCAGCTTAGATCGCGTACCATCGATCATTGCTTTTTTAAGGGTTTCCACTGCAGCTGCTACTTCCTTTTCTGCTTTTGTCTGGGCTGTTACTGCAACTGCAGTTAAAAAGCATACTAACAATAAGCTGATTGTCTTTTTCATTTTTAAACTGATCTGATTAGCTATGCGCCAAATGTAATAATATTCAGAGAATATGACCGTCCGTTTTTCGAACAGGCAGCAACAGGATAACTACCTGTTTGTAAGAAAACACAAACTATAAGAGAGACGGCCTGTTCCCTTTACGCAGATATCAAGGAATAATATACGTTTACCCATTAACTATCTAGCTATGAAAAAGATGATTATTTTACTATTGATGCTACCATGTACGATTCTTACACTTCAGTCGTGCAGCGATGATGACGACGATGATATGATGCAAAGCCAGCAGTTCGTTACGGAAGCCGGGAGCGCAAACAGATTTGAAATAGAAACAGCAACATTGGCCAAAGAGCGGTCAGATAACGCCCAAATAGAAACATTTGCTAATCACATGCTCGAAGATCATGGAACTGCCACTGTAGAATTGAAAATGGTGGCGGAAGCAAATGGTCTTTCACTTGCTACTCCTCCGGCAATGACACAAAAGCACCAGGAGAAATACAACAAGCTTGCTGCTATTACCGATGTAAATGCTTTTGAAAAGGAGTATGCCAATATGATGGAAGACTCTCATGAGGAAACAATCGATCTTTTTGAATACGCAGCAGGACACGCCGATATGGAAGCAATACGGCAGTTTGCAGCCGGTAAGATTGATGTGCTTCGCCATCACCTTGAAGAAGCTGAAGCTTTGGATGATATGTTTAACCCATAAAATTACTGAGAAACATCTACCTTTTATTTGATTGTCTGCGGGCTGGCTACAATAATAGTAGCCAGCCTTTATTATTTTATAGTTTTTTATCCGCAGCTAACGTCTTAAGAAGTTCGAAACCTATTCAGATCATAACGATCTTTTCCGGAGAACCAGAGCCATCACATTTAATTTTTTTTTCAATTGCTTCTGTCTGGACACTTAAAGACCACTCTTTTGTTCGCAGATGACAGGAAGGTTCAGAGGCAAACGACAGGCAGGACATTCCCTCCCTGCATGTACCCCGGCAGGTACTCTATTGGAGATGAGAGCACAGTGAGTGCAGGGTGAGAGCACGGTGAGTGCACGTTTTGCCAGAAAAATGTGCACTTACCGTGCTCTCATTGTGCTCTCATCCTGCATATATCCCGGATTGAGGCACCAGCGGGGTCGGCCAGGGGCAGGATAGCTCTCCGGACAGGCCTCTGACAAGTATAGTACTTTCTTCCTGTAAAATCAATTATCCAGGCTTCCCGGCAGGAACAAGCAAGTGGAACATTCGTCGTCTGTTATGATGATACCTACAGAGCATTTGTTCCTGATCGTTAAATGCGGGTGCCCTGAACGGAGAGCTCTTTCCACGTCGATTAAACAGTTAATTACCAGTTTAACTTTCGTTGGGCTCCCTTAGCTTGAAAAGTCCTATTTGCTCTTACCTTTGCAGGAGAACCGGTGTGATCACCTGTTTCTAATGATATGGCTGGCATTTATTTTCATATACCATTTTGTAAAAAGGCGTGCTACTATTGCGACTTTCATTTTTCCACTTCTTTGAAGTATAAAGACGAAATGCTGCAGGCAATGCATACTGAACTTGACTTACAAAAAGAATTCATCGGGGCGCAACAGGTGGAAACCATCTATTTTGGTGGGGGAACCCCGTCAGTATTAACTGCAGGTGAGTTGCAGGGGTTCATAGACCACGTCAGCAAATTACATACTGTTACAGACGAAGCGGAGATCACAATAGAGGCAAATCCTGACGACCTTGAAACGGCTCACGTTCAGGACCTCCGAAGGACGCAAATCAACCGGTTCAGCATCGGAACCCAATCGTTTTACGATGAAGATCTGAAATGGATGAACAGGGCACATACGGCATCAGAAGCCGATAGTGCCGTTAAGCGTGTACAGGACGCCGGTTTTGAAAACATCACCCTTGATCTGATCTACGGGTATCCTCTACTATCAGACATGAAGTGGAAATCTAATATACAAAAGGTGATAGATCTTCAGGTCCCGCATGTTTCAGCCTACTCCATGACGGTCGAGCAACGCACTGCCCTGGCCCATTTTATCAAAAAAGGCAAACAGCCTCCCATGAACGATTCACAGAGTGCAGAACAATTTCTCCTTCTGATCGAAAGTTTATCACAGGCCGGCTTTGAACACTATGAAATTTCCAATTTTGCGAAGCAGGGATTTCACTCGCGTCATAACACCAGCTACTGGAAAGGAATTCCCTATGCAGGGATCGGTCCGTCTGCACATAGTTTCGACGGCAACCGGCGTCAATGGAACGTTGCCAATAATGCCAAATATATCGACAGCCTTTTAAGAGAGGAGATACCGGCAGAAGCGGAGGTCCTCAGTACGGAGGACCGGCTAAACGAGTACATCATGACTTCCTTACGGACTATATGGGGGATGGACCTTAATAAAATCGAAGCTGGCTTTGGCTCAGACTACAGGAGGGAAGTGGGAGAAGCTCTGGAAGAATTCCTGCAAAAAGGATGGATTGAGCAAAAAGAGGGAGTTGTCTTTCTTACCACAGAGGGCAAATTATTCGCAGATCATATAGCAGCTTCATTATTTGTATAGCGGACGCCGGCTTTGTAACTTTCAACTGCCGGCTCTTGTTTCCTCCAGCCCCTCTCCTTACTTTTGAAATTCAAACTTTACATAGACCAATGGGAATTAAGCTCAGTCCGATTGATGTAGTGGATGAAATAAGCAAAGAAGATTTTATCAGAAATTATCTCATCCCCCGACGTGCACTTGTAATCAGGAATATGGCAAAAAAATGGCCAGCCTTTGAAAAATGGACATTTGAATATTTAAAGGATGTGGTTGGAGACAAAATCGTACCGTTATATGACAGTTCGAAAGCGGACCCATCTAAACCCATCAATGCATCTGCAGCCGAAATGAAGTTTGGCGACTATATTGACCTGATCAGAAAGGAACCTACAGATCTCCGGATCTTTTTATTTGATCCGATCAAACACGCTCCCAGGCTGCTTGAAGATTACCGGGCACCAAAGGAACTGATGGGCGGCTTTCTGGACAGTTATCCCAATATGTTCTTCGGAGGGCAGGGGTCGGTCACCTTCCTGCATTACGATATTGATCTTGCCCATATTTTTCATACGCATTTCCATGGCAGGAAACATATTATCTTGTTTGATTATAAGTGGAAAGAACGCCTTTATTGTATCCCTTTCTCCACTTATGCACTGGAAGACTACGATATCACCAATCCAGATTTCGAAAAGTTCCCTGCATTAAAGGGGATTGAGGGGTATGAAACTTTCCTGGAACACGGCGATACGCTTTTTATGCCTACCGGCATGTGGCACTGGATGAAGTATCTCGACGGCTCTTTCTCTATATCACTGCGGGCCTGGGACAAATCGCTTGCGGTAAAAGCTAAAAGCCTTTACAACCTCACCGTCCAGCGTAAGTTTGATGATATTATGAAAAAGAATTTCAGCGTGAAATATATGAACTGGAAAGAGGAACTGGCTGTTAAACGTGCGGAGAGGGCACTTGCAGAAGGTAAGCCCCTGTAGAGGATCCGGGGGTATAGGAGAGAAAATCACGATATAAATAAGAATCCGGCCTGCTCCAAGCCAGTGGCAGCAGACAGATAATAAATAACAGACAGCTGAAAATATGTTCAATATAATTTGTTATGGAGAAGTCCTTTGGGACAACTTTAAAGAAGGGAAAAAGGCCGGCGGGGCGCCGATGAACGTAGCACTGCACCTTCATAAACAGGGCATGAACAGCGTTATGATCAGCAGTGTAGGGAAAGACCGGGATGGGATGGAACTTTTGGATTTCATGAGACACCAGGGGCTGGACACTGAGTATATCCAGCAGCACGCTTCCCTGTCAACAGGCATTGTAGAAGTTCAGCTCGATGAAAATCATCAGGCTACCTATACGATTGTTCAGCCCGTAGCCTGGGATGAAATCGGGCCAAGCACCCGGGTAAAAGAGCTTGCCCAAAAAGCAGATGCTTTGGTATATGGAAGCCTGGCAAGCCGTAATGAGATAAGCAGGAACACGCTCCTTGATCTTATTCAGCATGCCAGTTTCCGGGTTTTTGACATGAACCTGCGCCCTCCTCACTTTACAGCTGACACACTCCTCCACCTGATAAAACATTGCGATCTGTTAAAGATCAACGAAGACGAGTTGAAATTCCTGGAAGATCTGTATGACCTTCCATCTTCGGAATACGCCACTAACCTGCTGAATCTAAGTAAACTTTTAGGCATAGACTCTATTTGTCTGACGCTGGGAGGCAAGGGCGCAATTGTGGTCTGTGAAAGTAAAGTGTATACACACCCCGGTTTTACTGTAAAAGTAGCGGATACTGTGGGAGCAGGGGATGCATTTTTAGCTACTTATATCAATTGTTACCTGCAGAAGCTTTCTCCTGAAAAAACTTTGGAACTGGCATGTGCCGCGGGAGCCCTCGTTGCCTCGCGGCCGGGCGCAAATCCTGAATATTCCTATGAAGATATTCGGAACCACCGTTACGAAATAAACAGGCAGGATTAGCTTAACCGCTTTTCCTATATGTCGGATTGAAGAGGACCCTTCTTTGATTTTTTACATAATACAAACATCTTCCGCTTTGTAAACTATTAACTTAGATTCTCCGTTATTATTAACCGGAAAGACAAGGAATTTATGCGGGGATACTCTTTTTCCAAATTCGCCCCTGACGAGCTGCCTAAGGGAGGATTTGATGATTTATTGAAATTATTTCTGGAGCTTCTGAACTACACTTCCGGCGATGCGAACGAAGCGCTGGCCTGGATGAATGAGCTTGATAAAAAATACAACATTACCAATGATGAATATGGGATGGGCGATTTTATCGAGGATCTGAAGCAACGGGGCTACATTGATGATGACGGCAACAAAGGTGGTTTTGCGATCACCGCAAAAACGGAACAGAGCATAAGGAAATCTGCACTGGAAGAGATTTTCGGAAAACTTAAAAAGTCAGGAAAAGGAAATCATCAGACCAGTCGCTCTGGTCAGGGAGAAGAAAAAAATGCTGACCGGCGCGAATTTCAGTTTGGCGACGGCTCAGATCAGATAGATATGACGGCCTCTATTCACAACGCTCAGATCAACCACGGCATTGGTGATTTCACTATGACGGAACGGGATCTGGAAGTAGAGGAAAAGGATTACAAGACGCTCACGTCTACCGTTCTCATGATCGATATTTCGCACTCTATGATCCTTTACGGGGAGGACAGGATCACTCCTGCAAAAAAGGTAGCAATGGCCCTGGCGGAACTGATCAGGACCAAATACCCTAAGGATACGCTTGATATTGTTGTTTTCGGGAACGATGCCTGGCCGATAGCTCTGAAGGACCTGCCCTACCTTCAGGTTGGCCCCTATCATACAAATACGTATGCAGGGCTTGAATTAGCTACCGACATTTTGCGCAGAAGGAAAACTACCAACAAGCAGATATTTATGATTACTGATGGTAAGCCGACCTGCCTGAAGGAAGGTGCCAGGTATTACAAAAACAGTATCGGCCTTGACCGCAAGGTTGTAAATAAGACGCTTAATATGGCGGCCCAGTGTAAACGTCTCAATATTCCAATCACCACGTTTATGATTGCAAGAGACCCCTACCTGCAGCAGTTTGTCCGCAAGTTTACTGAAATCAACGGCGGAAAAGCTTTTTACAGCTCCCTCAAGGGACTTGGTGAATATATTTTTGAGGACTATATCAGAAACAGAAGAAGGACGGTCAGGTAGACTGAGGGACACGAGATTGTACCGAACTTTTGATTACTGAATCTATTGCAAGACAAAATGACTAAACAACCAGACATAAAAACATTTGGAGAATTAAAAAAGTCGGGATATAAGCCCCGCGGAATAAAACAGGAGCTTCGTGATAATCTCATAGAGCAGCTCAAAAAAAAGGACGCTGGATTTGAGGGGATCATCGGATATGAAGATACAGTGATTCCGGATCTGCAAACAGCGATTCTTTCACGGCACAATATCCTGCTGCTTGGCTTAAGAGGACAAGCTAAAACAAGGATTGCCAGGCTGATGGTGAGCCTCCTTGACGAGTATGTTCCGTATGTTGCAGGCTCTGAATTATTTGACGATCCCTTTGCACCTATTTCATGGTTTGCCAGGGCAACATTAGACGAACAGGGCGATAATACGCCTATTGCATGGCTTCACCGGTCTGAGCGTTATACAGAAAAACTGGCTACGCCTGATGTGACGGTGGCGGATCTTATCGGAGATGTTGATCCCATTAAGGCAGCAACGTCAAAGCTGACATACTCCGATGAGCGGGTCATTCACTTCGGACTAATTCCACGTGCTCACAGGGGGATCTTTGTCATAAACGAACTTCCGGATCTTCAGGCGCGTATCCAGGTTGCATTATTTAATATCCTTCAGGAAAAAGACATTCAGATCCGGGGATTTAAGCTACGGTTGCCTCTCGACGTTCAGTTTGTATTCACCGCAAACCCTGAGGATTATACAAACCGCGGATCTATCGTCACTCCTTTAAAGGACCGGATAGAAAGCCAGATCCTTACCCATTATCCCCGCAGCATTGATATCTCAAGAAGAATAACGCAGCAGGAGGCTTCTCTCACAAAAGAGCAGAAAGAAAAAATTGAAGCAGGCGGGCTTGTGAAAGACCTGATAGAGCAAATAGCCTTTGAGGCAAGAAACTCGGAATATATTGATAAAAAATCGGGAGTTTCTGCCCGGCTTACCATCTCTGCGTACGAAAACCTCATTAGCAACGCTGAAAGAAGGATGCTGATAAACGGAGAGGAGAACACCTTCGCCCGGATCTGCGACTTTGCAGGGGTGATTCCCGCGATTACCGGAAAAATTGAACTGGTATATGAAGGGGAGCAGGAGGGCTCAGCAAAAGTGGCAAATATCCTGGTTGGTAAAGCTATCAAAACGCTGATGTTGCAGTATTTCCCTGATCCTGAAAAGCTGAAAAGGGGTAAAGGACAGAATCCATACTCGAAAATCATTAACTGGTTCGGAAGTGGAAATTCAATCACGATTGACGACAATCAGTCTTTTGCAGATTACAAAAAGACATTAAATGCGATACCTGGACTTAAAGATGTAATAAAGGAACTTCACCCGCGTCTAAGTGAAAATCAGAAATTACTTCTTATGGAGTTTTTGCTGCACGGCCTTTCAGAGTTCTCCCAGATAAGTAAATCTTATCTGGACAATGGGTATGCTTTTAAAGATATGTTCGAGAGCCTGTTTAATTCGAAATTTGAAGAGGATGACGAAAACTACGAAGAATAATTACACCTTTGCCTCCTGCTCCTCCGCAGGAGGACTTATTTGTTAGCATATGTCAGATCGAATTATCCCTCTGCTCGTCATCAGCGTTCTGCTGCTCCTGATTGACTGGTATATTTTCAAAGCGCTTAAATCTGTCAGGAAGAATAAATCGCAAAAGCTGTACAAAGCGTTTCAGGCTATTTGGTGGGGGTATTCCGCCCTCCTTATAGCGGGCGTTTTTGCCAGTATCTTTCTTAACCTTATTCTGTCTTTACGGGCAGTAATACTTGTAGCCTTTTTTATAACGTTTGTTACCAAGATATTTTTCCTTCCGTTTCTTTTTATAGATGATATAAGGAGGGGTATTGTCTGGATAAAAAGAAAAAAAGTCTGGGAGAAAGAAAGTACTGTTTCCTTGCCTGCGGAAAACCGCGAAACGATCAGCCGGTCT
>JBQGEO010000015.1:0-1662 GCA_052039655.1 Pararcticibacter sp. | reverse complement strand
AACTTCAAGAGAATTTGAAAAGTAATAACTTGCATCCCCTCTTTTCCGGCCGTACTGAAAATTGCATCCTGCAATCTGAGTTATGCGCGTATCATCTTTATATTTTTCCAATAAGACATCGCAGAGCCTAAAAAAGTCGTTGGATGGCAGACAGTCATCTTCCAGAATGATTCCCTGTTCCTCTTGTTTGAAAAACCACTCAATAGCAGATGATAC
The DNA here is from genome assembly GCA_052039655.1 of Pararcticibacter sp. Taxonomy (GTDB): domain Bacteria; phylum Bacteroidota; class Bacteroidia; order Sphingobacteriales; family Sphingobacteriaceae; genus Arcticibacter. The sequence continues at coordinate 1,446 of JBQGEO010000015.1, read as the reverse complement.
CGCATATTTGCACCCAAGGTTGTCTTCTCTGAAAAGGGTTTTCAATTCGCAAGGCCAATCTACCTTTTCAGCGATACTCCGGGCTTCAGAGCAAAGCTTCTCTTCATCCGCCTTGTTTTTTCTCGGGCCGTCCGCTGCAATATATAAACGCTCAGGCCGGGCTTCCCTGATTTTTTCGAATACCAGAACAGTAGTATCAGGTCTGTTGAAAATCAAAAAAAGTACCGGGGATGAGACTTGATGTAAGGCCATTAATGTTTATTTTTTGTTTTTAGCTTTTTCCACCTATATCTGAGATAGACCGGCAGGCTGCAATATTTACGAATGATGCCGTCAAAGTCTTTATCAAATAATGGATCGGGAGTAAATTGTGACACTCCTCCCTGGGCAAAGTTAGCAATAAGAATTGGATGGTACTCTTTCCTGAACTCAGAATCGCTCCAGCATTGAATGTTAAGCAGGTGATCGCCTCCCGTAGGGTATTTTTCGCTATAGCGATACTTCTCAAAAACTCTTTTGGGATAGACCACACTATGGTGGCAGACACAGTCTCTCGTTAAGCGGTATGGTGTGAACTCGCCGCCCAGGAGCATATCTCCCCATGAACACTGGCCGTAATAGATCGTCCGGGGATCCTTTAATAAAGAAGCCATCTCAGAAAATTCAGGGTAAAGGCTGTCATCAGATCCAAGGAAATAAATCCAGTCGCCTTTCACGTGCTCAAGTCCCTTATTCATAGCGTGAAAGATACCTCTGTCGGGCTCACTTTTCCAGAATGCTATATGGTCATTATTCTGTTCAAGTAAACTGATCGTACCGTCTGTACTCCCTCCATCGATAATGATATGTTCTATCGCGGGGTAAGTTTGCTTCCGGATACTGTCAATACATTGCTGAAGGTGTTTGGCGGCATTAAAGGTAACGGTAATAATGCTGATCAAAGGGTAGCCTTTTTTATTGGGGCCGTCATATTTCATTATCTGAGGACATTGTATTTAACACACAAAAATAGTAAATAAGGTTTGATTGAGGGATTGCTGATCGGTATAAGGTATCATAAATTTTAGCGATATTCGCTTTCAGATGGTTATTGTAAATTATAGGGCTGGCCAGCTTGCTAATCGCTTGTTTCATTTTTCTCATTTTATAGCCAACAGCAAGTCATTCAAATACAAACTTATCTATCCTTTTTTTCAGGAATACCTGGAATACTTTGAGCTTGACGATGTGGATTTTAAGTCCGGCCGGATCAAACTTAATTACACCCCCGTACGGTTTTTCAACAGAAAACTTCAAAAGCTTATTAATTCTTTAGAAAGGAAACAGGGTGCCGGAAAACTCTTTGGAGACCTGCTGGAGTTTCATGAGATCTTGAAAAATGACATTGAAGATTTCGACTTTGATATGTGGAATCAGGATTTTACTGCTAAAGCTACCCGTAAGGTT
>JBQGEO010000014.1:0-2798 GCA_052039655.1 Pararcticibacter sp. | reverse complement strand
AAAGACCCGGGGAATATTTGCCTTGGGAGGATCGTAAAATGCGACCAGGCCAATGAAGACAAAAGGCAGATCCTGCTGCCTTTCCGTAAATGCATTTCCGGAAAACAACGACTGCGCTACGCCGAGTACCCGGTAGCCTCTCCCGGTAAGGTCAGCAATCTTCTCTTCTATCATAGACTTTACGGAAGGATCAGCGACAGAGACTGCCAGGATAGCTTCAGGAGCTCCTTTTGCCGCAATGATCCGGTTGCCCTGCGCGTCTTCGAATACATGGGTCATCATAGGAGGCATCCCGCTTAAAGGATACTCATGCACCATTGAATACTGCGGTCTCAGATCGGTGCCGGCCGCGTCCGAATAAGCCTGATGAAGGGTATGCTCCATCGAATCGAAAGGGACCGGTTCACTCGCCCACATCGATATGGTGATCACCCCGGCAGCATCGCTGTCCCATTGAGCGGGATCTGTATACGACTGGTTGTTCCGGTAAGAATAGACCTCCCGGAGGCTCATCCGGTTTTCTGTAATGGTACCGGTCTTATCCGTACAAATTACGGTAGCGCTTCCCAGCGCCTCTACGATACTGATCTTTTTTACAATAATTCCTGCACGGATCAGGCGCCACGAGCCAAGTGCCATAAACGTGGTGAAGGCCACCGGTATTTCCTCCGGTAATACCGACATTGCCATGGTGAGACCTTTCAGAAGGCTTTCGGTAAATGTTTGCCCCGAGCAGAAATTGACCAGGCAAACCAACAGGAAAACTGCTGTTCCTGCAATGGCCATTACCTTTACAAATCCCCTGATCTGAAGCTGGAGAGGTGTGACTTCTTCTCCGGCTGACAGGATCGATTCACTCAACCTCCCAAGCCTGGTCCTCTCACCAGTGTTTTCCACCCGGCATATTGCCAGGCCGGAAGTAACCAAAGAGCCGCTGTAGACCTTCCGGTCATCACTTCCCTCAAACTTGTAAACGGGATAGCTTTCGCCGGTTAGAGATGATTCGTCAACCATAAAGTCGTTGCTGCTGACAATCTCTCCGTCTGCATTGATGATATTTCCTTCCTCCACTAACATCATATCTCCAACTACGATTTCATGGGTAGCGACTTCACAAAGACGGCCGCTTCTGATCACCTTGCTGAGAGGCTCATTCAACCGCTTCAGGGCATCGAGAGCTTTACGATTGCGGTTATCCTGGAAAAACGAGATCCCCGATACGGCAACAATCGAAAAAAGCATGAATACCGCATCGTTATATTGTCCTGTAAACAGGTATAAAACCGCCACTGCTATAAGAAGCAAAAGCATGGGCTCTTTCAGAATTCCGGCAATCGCCTGCCACCATCTTTCTTCTGCTCTGCCCGCCTGAACATTATCGCCGTACTTCGCTCTTGAGGCTTTTACTTCCTCTTCATTTAATCCTGTTATCGTTTCAGGAATTATTCTGTTTGTTAACATCCTTATATTCTTTAATAGCCTCTTCCTCCGCGAATGTGCGGGACAGCACGTTATAGTACAGGAATGTATCCCTGGGCACACCTGTACGGGTTATTTATTAAAATTCCGGAAAAAGCGGCTATTGAGGAGGCTGAAAAATAGAATGTATCACCATCAGGGAAGACATCATTTCCTTCAGAGGGAAGAAAATGTTCAGATACTTTTCATATAAGGGAACAGAAAGGAAAACTGCGGGATCGGACATTACCGTAGCAGCAGACATACAATAGTCTTTAGGAGCCTTAAAAGGCAGCTGCATATCCTCCCTGTAATCTTTATCTGCCTTCTGAGGCTGAAGATAATGAATGTTTAAAAATCCCGAAATAGTAAGAGCCGGGTCCCCTTGCTGGTGTTTATGATAATGGATGATCAGAAGGGGCAGTTTAAATACCTGATGAAGGTCGGTAGCGCCAAAAGCATACACCACCAGGAGCCATATTGCAAGTACTCTCTTCATCAGAGGTCAAAATTAGGCAAAAGGATCTCATCCTGCTGAAACAGAGTGCAATATTGAAACAATCCAGATAAAAAGAACGGATAAAAAAAGATCCGCCCCGGGGGACGGATCTTTTCCATCTTAACAAATTCCGCATATTAAAGTCAGCGGTCAAACTGTCTTAAGAAAACCCTCCGGATACTGCTGATTAGCAATATACCTCGAATGCGCTGACCAGGTTGTCGGCGATCATCTGTGCCGGGCGGCCTTCTATCTGGTGACGCTCGATCATGTGCACAAGCTTGCCATCTTTAAATAAAGCCATTGAAGGAGAGGAAGGAGGATAAGGAAGCATATAGCTTCTTGCTTTATCTACCGCATCTTTCTCCATTCCTGCAAAAACAGTAACCAGCTTGCCTGGATGTTTTTCACCCTGCACCGCCATTTTAGCAGCCGGACGTGCATTAGCTGCTGCACAGCCGCAAACTGAATTAACCACTACAAAAACAGTTCCTTCTGATTTCAGCACATCATCTACTTCTTCAGGAGTCTTTAATTCCTGGAACCCTACGTTAGTAAGTTCTTCCCTCATCGGGGCAACCAAATATTCTGGATACATACTCGTTAATTTTCAAAGCAATTCCTTGCAAAAATAAGACGAAGGGGCGTAAGTTAAAAACACGAGGATGTAAATATTTTATGCAACGCTAGCCTTACTTTCTATATCGCGCATTTGTGCTCAATTCAGATAAATACAAAACCTGCAATCAAAGATACTTGCTTACAATTTCCTAACAATTTATGTCATCAAGGGATTTTGATTACAAATATTGTCATCAAGAAGCTTAGATCACATAAAACG
>JBQGEO010000013.1:0-6667 GCA_052039655.1 Pararcticibacter sp. | reverse complement strand
GGCCCAGAGCAGATATTTCAAACAATTACGTATCTTTGTACAGTTACGAAGCAGTATACAACCACAATTTGAGAAGGTTATGCAAGCAGTAAGTCAATTTTTCCGGGAAGAAAAGGATTTCCTTTTCCAAAGAGGTGAAGCTATAGGTGAAGCCAGAGGAGCAGAGAAAGAGCGTATGATAGCGGAAGCTAAAATGCGCGAAGAGAAGCGCGCCATTGCCATGAAACTCAAGAAGCTGGGAATTTCGGTGGCGGATATTGCAAAAGGCACCGGTTTGTCCCCAGATGAAATAGAAGGGTTATAGTTAGAACTTCCCTTTCTAAATATCAGAGCTACCATAAGGTGGCTTTTTTTATGATCGTCACTTTGAATCCCTTCTAAAAGGTCGCGGTAAGCGACAAGCCTCTTCCATACGCAGAGTAATATGGGGTAAGAGCGACATTCCTGTTCTTCTGCAACAAGTTTTTCAGATGAGGGTAAAGGGCATAAGTGGCTTTTACAGATAAAATACCAAATCCGGCGCCGGCAATAATGTTGCTAAACCAATGCGCGTTGTTGTACACCCTCAGGATACCGGTGGCTGTTGCAGCTGAATAGGCAGCAAGTCCATACCAGGCAGAACGGTCTCCGAATTCCTGGTTCATAATTTCAGCAGCAGCGAATGCAGTTGCAGTATGCCCGGAGGGAAATGAATTATAGGACTCCTGATTAGGCCGGAGTTGTCTCACTTTATCCTTAAAAAACCAGACAGAACCTTTTGCTATACCCAGTGAAAGGAAGCTCAGTGCCGCCTGATCCATCAGGTTATTTTTTCCTTTTATACCACTAAAAGTCAGGGCATAAGCAGCAACTAGCGGGGAATACTGCATGTAATCATCGATATCAGTCCTGAAGTTCGGATGATCATCTCGCATATCGTTATAAACGTTACGGTCAACCCTTCTCAGAACATTATTATTTAAGGCCATAAAACCATACCCTACACAGACAGCAGGCGGGATATAACTTACTATATGTCCCATCCTGACATCTTTCTTTGCTTCATTTTCCTCTGTTGAAAACAGGTCGGGATTCTGCATGCCGGTGGTAAGTGAATCGCTTGTCTGAGCTTTAGTAATAGAAGATAATAGTAATAAAACAACGAGCAGACGTTTCATATATACTTATACGTTCGTTCCGATAAAGAGTTCTGACTTAATTTGATACAACTTAAACGTTAATTTTTTTTATTACGTACATCATCATTCCTTTTTATATTCCTTCTTTTCACTTTCACTCTGAAGCTTTTTAAACAGTTCTGTACCAATCAAAGCATCTACAAGTCCGCTGTTCCCCCCATCTTTCCCGCTTACAAGGATCTCAGGAACCAGTTTAACCCCATTAACAGCCAATGCTTCAGCAACCCTTACGATGGCATATTGCTCAGTACCCATTGCTTCGGTCTTCTGTTTTGTCACTTCAGCTTCTGCAAGCCCTATCGCCTTAATCTTACCCGCTTCCGCAGTGCCATTTACCTCCGTTGCAGATGCATCAGCCTTAGCAATGACAATCTTTGCTTCCGCGTCTGCCTTCGCATTGATCATCCTGTTCTCGGCATCGGCCTTTGCATTTATCACCCGTGATTCTGCGTCTCCCTTTGCAGCAGCAACCTTTGCCGCAGCCATTTGGGTATTGATCTCTACCTGTCGTGTGGACTTAACAATTTCCGGCTGCATATCTGCACCTGCTTTGGCACTTTCAAACTCTTTACGCTCTACCTGCGCACTTCTCTGAATTTCATAGGTCACTCTTTCCTGCTCCGCGATTTTCCGGTCAGTGAGGGTTTTCATTAATGCCTCCGGCGGCACAATATCACCGATAAGAGTGTCTACCCCTACTACATTATAGTCAGCCAGCACTTTACAGATATGCCCTTTGGCATCTTCCTGTCTCTGCGAGCGGTTTGATAAGAATTCAATGACATCACTTCGTTGTGCTGAATTACGGAAGTAATTGGCAATAGTCGGTTCAAGCACCTGCGATACAAGGTTTCGCATATTTCCAAACCGGGCGATGACCTTCGGTGCTTCGTTTCTCGGGATATGAATGATCTGAGAAACATCCAGGTTAAATGTAAAACCATCCGATGAGCGAACGCTTATCGTACTGAGATTTTTATCAAGTTCGTGCGCTTCTGTGCGGCTGTTGGCCCAGTTTAAAACAATATTTGTAGTAGGTACGACTTCAACAGCATGCGTATAAATGTTAATAGGATGCTTTCCGGGATCGAGAGGTTCTTCCCAAACCCCTTTTTCATTCTTCTTTACGATGTTCCCGTGCTTAAAACTATCCCCGCTGGTATCTTTCCCTTCAGGCCCTACAAATGAGTTAACCACGCCGACATATCCAATCGGGATATGCACCATCTCCACCTGTTCGACAATAACAAACCAGGGGTTGAGAAAATAAGTTCCAGCCAGAATTACATCTTCCTGCAGCCCTTTCATTCCCCCTGCACTGATGAAAGCCATCGGATCCTGAAAATTCCGGTGGCCCGCGACGGATCCACCTGCGATTTCTCCTTTATCGAGAGGTTCGCCGTCCAGGGTCGTAACAATACCTACCTTATTTTCATGAATTTGTGTAATATCTACCATCACAATATCAAACAGAAACGTATTGACACGGTAGCTACCAGGGGTAAGAAATGCTGCTTGCGGGCCTTTCTGGCCCTTATTGTCCAGAAAAGCCTGTGCATCCTGGAACTTGTCACATTCAACCGGGCGTCCTAAGACGCGTCCTGTGTCAAGAGAGGCTCCGTCCTTCGCCTTTACCAGTCCGAGCTTCCCCTGCTCTATTATGGTAAACGGAGCCATTGTAATGCCGAATTGCCAGGGCCACATTCCCCAGTATAAACCGGGCGCGAGAGGCTGAGCCTGCATACCAGCCTCTCCTTTAGTAGCAATAATACGCCCATCCGGCAGCCTTTTATCGCTACCATAGAGCGCAAACTTCTTTACCACCAAACCTATACGGTCGTCGGGGACTATCACCATCCCAAAGAAAACCCGCAGAACTAATTTGTAAAGCACCAGCGCTGCGATAAGAGGCAGCACCCAAATCAATTGAAAAAATAAACCGGTCATTGTTTGAAGATTTAAGCAAACACCCTTTAGGTACGGGCTTTGGATCATATCTGCAGCATTTCATCACCTAAGCTGCGGCAGATTAAAATTACATATATCTTTTAAGTAATAATAATAATTGAAAAATTTCTTCACGTCCTTCAACCCTCTGCTCCCATTGCAGCGCCGGTAATTTATCTCAGTTTACTCCCGGCTTTTTCAAAATGAAAAAGGAACCTTCCATTTTGAAAAAAAAACAGACCTGTTCGCAATAAAAAAAACAACTAAACAAATCATTTTAAACCACTTACACAGCACCAATTCAAACTGGCATTGCCCTTGTCAACAGCTCTCTAAAAATGAAAAAACTATGATACTCTTACTACTACTGGCTCTGCTTGTCTGCATGTGGCTTTTCTTTAAATCTGTTGACTGGTTCGAAAAAATCTAAAGCAATGACAGCATTATTCATTATCGCAATTGCAGTATTTATTTATATGGTCTATGTACTGCTCAGGCCTGAAAAATTCTAAAAAATCATCATGAACACAGAACTACCTGGTATCGCCGCAACATTCCTGATCACACTGGTCATTGCGATACCTTTGGGAAAATACCTCGCGAAGGTATTTGCAGGAGAGAAGGTCTGGACAGACTTTCTCAGCCCGTTTGAAAATGGGATCTATAAGCTCTCGGGTATCAATCCGCATGAGCAGATGAACTGGAAGCAACACATGAAAGCGATGCTCACGATTAATTCGGTGTGGCTGATCTATGGCTTCTTTGTGCTGTTATACCAGGATAAGCTTCCTTTGAACCCCGACGGCAATCCGGGTATGAGTGCCGATCTGTCATTTAATACGATCATCAGCTTCGTTGTCAACTGCAACCTGCAGCACTATTCAGGAGAAACCGGGGTCAGCTACCTCACCCAGCATTTCGTACTGATGTTCCTTCATTTCACCAGTGCGGCTACTGGTATTGCTTCAGCCATTGTAGTGTTCAAAGCATTCAGGGACAAGACCGTTACTTCTCTCGGAAATTTCTGGGAATTCTTTGTACGCTCCATTACACGCCTCCAGCTACCTCTATCAATGATCATCGCGCTAATACTTGCTTTTAGCGGGACACCGGCTTCTTATGAGGGCAAAGACCAATACGTCTCTTTACAGGGTGATACTGTCCATGTATCCCGGGGGCCTGCTGCACAGATGATCGCCATAAAACATCTCGGAACAAACGGAGGAGGATGGTTTGGTGCAAATTCTGCACATCCCCTTGAAAATCCCTCTTACCTGACAAATATGGTCGAAATGATCGCACAGATGATCATACCCATTGCAATGGTGATCGCCTTTGGCTACTTCATTCGCCGGAGAAAACTTGGCTGGATCATCTTCGGGGTCATGACGGCGGGCCTGTTCCTGTTACTGATCCCAACCATCAGCAGTGAACTTGCCGGGAACCCGGCTATTGCGAAGATGGGCATCAGCCAGTCAACCGGCGCAATGGAAGGCAAAGAGGTACGTTTCGGACCAGCAGCTTCGGCTTACTGGAGTACGGTAACGACTATCATTTCTACCGGATCTGTCAACAGCATGCACGATAGCACCATGCCTCTCACAGGGTTATGGCAGATGCTTGCCATGATGATCAACTCTTTCTACGGCGGTTGCGGAGTTGGCGTCCTCAACTATCTGATCTACCTCATCATCGCTGTTTTCATTTCCGGATTAATGGTAGGCCGCACACCGGAATTCCTGGGGCATAAAGTGGAAGCCCGGGAAGTAAAGATTGCGGCATTGATCACCCTGCTGAGCCCGCTGCTTATCATGGCGGGAACAGCGCTCGCCTGCTTTGTTTACACAGATTATGGCAATGCAGACTGGGCTGTTAAACCCGGCAACTGGCTCAATAATCCCGGGTTTCACGGTTTCTCGGAAATGTTGTACGAAATGACCTCTTCCAACGCCAACAATGGCTCCGGCTTCGAAGGACTGGGCGATAACAACATTTTCTGGAACGTTTCGACAGGCTTTGTCCTGATCCTCGGCCGTTTCCTGCCGATCATCGGGCCAGTGGCTATCGCCGGTCTTCTTGGCCAGAAGAAGTACATACCAGAGTCGGCAGGTACACTTCGTACCGATACCGTGACCTTCGGAATGATGACCCTCGCGGTGATCGTTGTCCTTAATGCTCTATCTTATTTCCCTGCCCTGGCATTAGGCCCGCTGGCAGAATATTTTTCAATGCTTAAATAAAAATGAAACAGCAATCCAACCGGTTATTTGAGCCGGCACTCATGAACGCCGCGCTAAAACAATCATTCATAAAACTAGATCCCAGGATCATGATTAAGAACCCGGTGATGTTTACCGTAGAGATCGGTACAGCCGTTATGTTATATGTCAGCATCTATTCTTTCAGCAACAGCGGACAGGGTTCTTTCGGTTATAATCTCACCATATTTTTTATTCTGTTGCTGACAGTGCTGTTTGCAAATTTTGCTGAAGCAATAGCTGAAGCCAGAGGAAAGGCACAGGCTGACAGCCTCCGGAAAACCAGGGAAGACACCCCCGCAAAAGTCATCAAGGCAGACGGTTCTATTGAAACCCGTTCTTCTGCTACTCTGCGTAAGGGAGAGGTATTCTTTTGTGAGGCAGGAGACATCATCCCCACAGACGGCGAGATTATCGAGGGCATTGCCACGATCGACGAATCGGCAATAACAGGCGAATCAGCCCCCGTGATCAGGGAATCCGGAGGAGACAAATCATCCGTAACGGGAGGAACAAAAGTTCTATCCGACAAGATCAGAGTTGAAGTAAGCTCCCAGCCGGGAGAAAGCTTTCTAGATAAAATGATCGCACTGGTTGAAGGTGCTTCCAGGCAAAAAACGCCTAATGAGATTGCGCTCACAATCCTTCTTGCAAGCTTTACCCTGATCTTCATCATCGTATGCGTCACGTTAAAACCGTTCGGCGACTACGCCAATACGCCTATTACGGTAGCCGCACTGATCTCCCTGTTTGTGTGCCTCATTCCGACTACTATCGGCGGGCTTCTTTCTGCAATAGGAATCGCCGGGATGGACCGGGCGCTCAGGGCAAATGTCATCACAAAATCGGGCAAAGCAGTAGAAACTGCCGGTGATATCGATACTCTCCTGCTCGACAAAACGGGCACCATTACCATCGGGAACCGCAAGGCTACACACTTCTATTCTTTACCCGGTGTCACTGAAGAACATTTTGTTAAAAGCAGCCTTCTGGCTTCATTGTCTGATGAAACGCCCGAAGGAAAATCGATCGTGGAACTGGCAGGCCAGACTCTTCGTCCGGGTGCTTTCAATTTACCGGAAAGTTCGGCCATGACCTTTGTAAAGTTTACGGCAGAAACCCGTTCGAGCGGCGTGGACCTCAGTAACGGTACCCGGATAAGAAAGGGAGCAGCCGATGCGATCCGGAATATCGCATTGAAATCCGGGAATGAATTCAGTGAGGATATCGCGAAGGAAGTTACCAGGATCTCGTCAAACGGGGGAACTCCGCTGGTGGTTTCAG
>JBQGEO010000012.1:0-3398 GCA_052039655.1 Pararcticibacter sp. | reverse complement strand
TCTTCTTCGCTTTTTACCTGGAATTCGATTTGAAGGATGAAGGTTTCACCATCTATCGTAGTGATCTTTTTCAGGACGTCGGGCTTGCGCTCCCTGGTGTGCTGGATATCATCGGGAAGCTCTTCAATCTCTGCTACCTCTATTCCTAATACTTCCCTGATAATGACGGGTAGGGTTACCTCAAGGTTCTCTTTAAGAATCTTATCGTACTGGTTTCCCTGCCCACGGTTTGGATTATTATCGGGCATAAACAAAGATAAGGGTATGTGCGGGTTATCAGCCTGTTGGATAGATGATCTTCGTCATGTTTTTGCTTCAGATTTGCTGATCTCAGGATCTTATCGAATTGGTCTTTATTTGTGCATATGCCAAAGACTTTTTCATTCTGTGCTTATCAGTCATATAAACCACTTTATTCCGTTTTCTTTTTACATTTTTTTACTTTTACTTAAACCGCAAGCGGTTTATTAAGTACTAAACAGTTATGGATTTCATACTACGGGTATGGCGAAAAGACGATCTGGAATCGCTCGTCAGGTATGCCAATAATTTTAATATCGCAAAAAATCTCACCGACAGATACCCTTATCCCTACACCCCTGAAGATGGTGTGCAGTTCATCGGGGCGGTGGCAGCTTTAGAGCCCCCGCAGGTTTTTGCCATCGAGATAAACGGCGAAGCAGCAGGATCTATTGGCTTACATCCTCAGAACGATATATACAGCCGGAATGCAGAACTTGGATATTGGCTTGCTGAGCCTTTCTGGGGACAAGGTATCGTTACAAGGGCCGTTAAAGAAATGGTAGAGTATGGATTTAATACCTGGGAGATCGACAGGATATTTGCGAGGCCTTTTCATACGAACCTGGCTTCGCAGCGCGTGCTCATGAAAGCTGGTTTCATAAAGGAAGCGGAGTTCAGTAAGTCGTTATTTAAAAACGGAGAATATTACGACGAACTGGTTTTTGCAGTGAGAAGACGTTAAATCTTCGCCTGCCCGCAGGACGCCGCCCGAAAAAATCAGCAGCGCAATATTGGTTCAGAAGCACATCCTGGACAAGGTTTAAAACATCTTTATTTGTAAAGACGCCTAAATATCAAAATGTTCTCTTAACACTTCCCCGTATCGCCGGCTTGAGCTGAGCTTCATCTTTTCTTTGTCTTTCATAATGAAGATCAGCGAACCATTAAAACCTTTCCGGATTTCCGAGATCTGATCTGTGTTGATCAGGGTACTTCGGTTGATCCTGATGAAAGTATCCGGTAGCTTCTCTTCAAGGCTTGTAACTGTAAAATCAGTGAGATGCTTTTTCCCGTCGGCGCAGCAAAGGAATACGTACTTGTCTTCCGCCTGTATATAGGCTATCTCCTCCGGTTTAACCAAAAGTATCCGGTCGCCAATCTTTACCGTGAGTGTTTTACGGTCTTTTTTGACCCTTAGCTGCTTCAGAAGTGATTCAATCGGAAGGCTTATTTCTTCCGGCTTGCTTATCTTTTCAAGCTTCTTAATAGTAAGTTCCAACCGCTCAATCTCCACAGGCTTGAGAAGGTAGTCAATGGAATCTTCTTCAAAAGCTTTTATGGCATACTGGTCATAGGCTGTTGTAAAGATCACCCGTGGCGAATGCTTTAATCTTGAGAGCATTTCAAACCCGTTGTACACCGGCATTTCAATATCAAGGAAGATCAGGTCCGGCCTGAGATCTTCAACTTTTTTTAATCCGTCTTCCCCATTAACAGCTTCACCTATGATCTCCACGGTGTCGCTGTAATTTTTAAGAAGCCGGATTAACCTGAGCCTTGCCAGCTCTTCGTCATCAATAATAACGGTTTTATATTTCTTACTCATATCGGAGAGGAATCAGGATCTTAATCTGCTTTACCGGTTCATTGGTGATAGATACCTGGTAGTTTTCGCCATATAACAGTGAAAGCTTGTCGTAAGTGCTCTGCAGTCCGAACCCGGTTTGCAGTTCATCGGGAAAAGGCATGCCGTTGTCGGCAACTGCGATCTCAACACACTCACCTTGCCGCCGGATCCGGATCCTGAGCTCGCCCTTTTCGGCTGTATTCTTTAGGCCATGTTTTAATGCGTTTTCTACAAGAGGCTGAATGAGAAAACGGGGGATACTGGCGTTCATAAGCTCGTCGTCGACATCCAGGTTGAAGTTTATTCTTTCGCCAAAACGTATTTTCTCAATATCCAGGTACGTAATTCCCGTCTCCACTTCATCCCTGATCTGCACCATATCCTCGCTGTTGTGATTGATACTATACCGGAAAAGCTTAGACAGCTTGAGTGTCATGGACTCCGCTTTATCCGGGTTATGATGAATCAGGCTGGCTATTGAGTTAAGAGCATTATACAGGAAATGAGGGTTGATCCTGGCGTGGAGCGTTGCGAGCTCTGCCTGCGTTTTAAGCTGGGTCAGGCGCATCATGTCCAGCTCCTTTTGTTTGATCTGGTTCTGCAGGGAAGCTCTTTGCGAATGATGAACAAACCTGATGGTGCAGATAATGATCACAACCAGGGCACTGAAGAGCATGTCGTGAGGATGAAAGAAATAGTAAGGTACTCCGTGTGTGAATGAAAGAATGAGGAAGGACAGTTCCGTTCCTGCTGCCATACCCAACAGGCAGGCGACATAAAAGACGATGATGAAAGATAATCTGTCATACCTCAGCTTCAGGAGGGACTGCGCGATCAGGATAGCATTCATCACACAGAGGGAGATCATTACGCTAAAGATCATAGACGAAAAAAACATTCTCGGTTCTACAAGCTTTCCCCTCAGCGCAGAAATAAAAAGAGATATCAGGATACCAATTACAATCCCCCCTAACAGATTGTTAACATTGGTTTTGAGCCAGCTCTGGCGGATATATTTAGCCCTTCTTTCACGCATTTCTTATAAAATATATTATTTGCACTGTGCAAGCAGTTCGTTATTTCTTTCTTTACCCCAGTTTGGAGCCATGCTGCTATCCGGTTTAAAGGTACTGAATTTTGCAGCTGCTTTTTCCAGGAGTGGTTTTGCAGCTTCTTTGCCTCCGCCGAATGCAGCAGGAGTGTAAAACAAGTTCTGCCCTTTCACCAGGTAAGGCCTGGGGTTCTCAGGGTTCAGAGCTATCGCTTTGTCTAAGGAGGTGGCAGCGCTTTTCATGAAAGACATCCTGTTCATAGGATCGATAGACATTTTCATAAACTCAATGTAACCCCTGACTGTATAGATCTCGCTGTTCCCGGCGGAAAGCGAGTCTGCTTTCGCAATCTGATCCAGCGCTTTGTCGAGAAGAAGGTCCATATTTTCCTTCTTTCCTGTAATGCCTGCAATGAGATTACAGTAAGAGGCATAATACGATGGCATCCATTGTGTATTTTCTGCCCTGGCAATCCT
>JBQGEO010000011.1:0-3239 GCA_052039655.1 Pararcticibacter sp. | reverse complement strand
AATAATTGGCTGTATTAGAGACAGCCTATTTTGTGCTTTCACCCTTTCTCTGACGGCGCAAGATATCATATGCCCCATATAAAACGCCTCTGTCCGTAGAAGCATGTATCCCACGGGAATCCAGCACAAAACCATCGCCCTTTATTCTTTTATCTTTGCCCACAGAAAGAATCAGCTTTGAGCCGGGTTCGCCCAGCCATCCGGTTTCCAGTTCTTTTACGGCGTTTTTTAATATGGGTGAACTTCCCTGGCAAACAATGGTTACAGGGTTAGCCTTCCCCTTCCTTAACCATAGTTGATGCCCGTTTTCGGCCCATGCTGCGGTTATTGCGCATAGGATCATGCAGAAAATACCGGAAATGGTTTTGATGTTCATAATCAGTTACGTATTAGTTAGTATTAAAATATATACCGCTACTCATCCGTTCTGAAAGGAGAAGCGGGTAGTTTTTCAGCGTTATACAGGTTTGGACCAACCGGATTATCTGCCCATGCATACCGTACAAATTTAGGCTCCGGAACTTCATCAGACCAAACCTCTACTTTATCACCCGTGATCCTGGCATTAGCCCACACAAACTTCCTGTCGGCCCCGGCTATAGCAAACTGGGACAGTGGTTCTCCGTCTATGCTGATCAGCCCGCTGCCTGTGTGTAAAAAACTAACAATTATTTTATTACCCTCTATCCTGGAAGACTGATAGAGCGGTCCGCTAAATACCAGGTCTTTTTCTCCGTAAAGAAAGTGCCGGGCTATCAAAGCCAGGCGTTCACCGACGTCTTTTTTATTATCCGGATGAATATCATTCCATTCTCCCAGGTCGATGGTAATCGCCATGCCTGTATTCGGTACCGACAATGTTTTTAAAGCTGCTTCACGGATAAGTGCCGAACCGCTCTCTGAGGGGAGATAAACCGCATCGCCAAAATTCGGAAGCTGAACATAATAAAAAGGAAGGTCTGCCCTGCCAAACTGTTTTCTCCAATCTGAGATTAAAGCGGGTAACAGCTTCCTGTACTCCTGCGCATTTCCGGTATTACTTTCTCCCTGGTACCATAATACACCTTTCACAGCATAAGATGTAAAAGGAGCGATCATTGCGTTAAACAGGGACGCCGGCTGACTCTGCTCCGAGAATGCATAAAATCCCCGGGATGCATTGTCCCTCCGGTAAACCTGCCCTACCTTATATTCCCAGTCGCCTTTCAGATCCACCTCAACATCTTCCACCTTCAGAAAATAAGGTTTTACCGGAACGAAGCCCCCTTTGCCGGAATTGTTCTGAACTCTGACCACGAGGACGTTCTTCCCGGCTTTGAGAACTCCTTCCTGAACCTGATAGCGTCTTTGAGGATACATATACGAGGTGCTTCCCACCTGCTTCCCGTTAAGATACGCGATGTCAGCATCTACAATCCTTCCCAAAAACAGGGAAGCCTTTTTTCCTGCAACATGCGCCGGCAGTTCAAATTCTTTGCGAAACCATACGACTCCGTCAAGATCACGAACGCCCTGATCCTCCCAATAGCCAGGAACATCAAAAGCCTGCCAACCTTTAGGGGCATAGGAAGGATCAAACCAGCTGACCGGTCCGCTTGTACCTTTGTCGGTATCTTTCAATCTGGCCGTATTTACGGCAGGCTGCCTGCGTTTCTGATCCATTACCCAAGCCGTATCTTTGTTACGGATGATTGTCTCTTTCATTCCGGGAAAAACACTCAGGCCTTCTTCGCCCGTCCACGCTTCGATAGTAGTACCTCCTACACTTGCATTAATGATCCCAACAGGCACATGATACCTTTCAAAGATATTCCTTGCGAAGAAATAAGCTACGGCAGAAAAGGCATTGACATCCTTCGGATTGGCAGACTTCCAATTGCCAGGCGGAAGGTCGGCGGCAGGGCCCTGCAGGCGTGTAGTTGTGGGGATCCAGAACTGACGTATCTGTGGATAGTCCGCAGTTTCAATATCTTTCGCATACGTGATATTGTGAATGGCCAGTTGATGCACCATATTCGACTGACCGGAGCATACCCAGACATCCCCGATCAAAATTTCCTTCAGTACAATGGTATTTTTCCCGCTTACAGTCATGGTGTAGGGTCCTCCTGCTTTCATAGCAGGCAACTGAACCTGCCAGCGGCCACCCGCGCCGGTCATGCCTGCGGCGCTTTTTCCATTGAAGCTGATCCGGACTTTTTCACCGGGAGATGCCCAACCCCATAATTTCAAAGGAGCGTTTCTTTGCAAAATCATGCTGTCCCTGATAATCTGGGGAAGCCGGACCTGTGCGGATGCCGAAAAAGGCAGCACAGCCGCTAACATCAGGGATGAGAAAAATATCTTAATACGCTGCATAAACGAAGAATTTTGTTTACCGGGCTTTTAAGCCCTAAGATCATCCGATAGCAGCCTGCGAAGCCGCCTTCTTATAGTCTGCCAGGAATTGCGCCAGGCCATTATCTGTAAGAGGATGTTTGAGCAGTGCCGCAATTGCGGAAAGTGGCGCAGTGACGACGTCAGCTCCGATTTTAGCACATTCCACTATATGCATCGGATGACGCGCTGATGCCGCAAGGATCTGGGTAGCATATCCGTAATTGTCGTATATAGTCCGGATGTCCTCTATCAGACCTAAGCCGTCAGTTGATACATCGTCCAGCCGGCCAATGAACGGAGAGACATACGTAGCTCCTGCCTTGGCAGCAAGCAAAGCCTGTCCGGCAGAGAAAACCAGGGTACAGTTGGTTTTAATCCCGCGCGATGTAAAATATTTAATGGCTTTTACCCCTTCTTTTATCATGGGGACCTTTACTACGATCCGTTCATGTAACTTCGCCAGGGCTTCTCCTTCAGCTACCATTTCATCAAATGTAGTAGCTATCACTTCAGCGCTTACGTCGCCGTCTGTAATGCCGCAAATTGTTTTATAATGTTCTATAACCCTTTCATGACCGGAGATCCCTTCCTTTGCCATCAGGCTCGGATTGGTGGTAACGCCGTCCAATACCCCCATTTCATGGGCTTCTTTAATCTGAGCAAGGTTTGCAGTATCGATAAAAAACTTCATAATGATATTTAATTGATATTTTGTTCTATTCTAAAAGCTATTTCTTTATACTTTGCGGAGGACCGAGGTAAGAGTTTTTTACCCCTCCTGCATCGATAATGATCCTTTCGACTACTACAGCCGGGTCAATGGCCCACAGTTTCAACGTATGAGCCCCTTCGGACTTCAA
>JBQGEO010000010.1:0-4016 GCA_052039655.1 Pararcticibacter sp. | reverse complement strand
CCAGTTGATCAGACAATCCTCTTTGAAGATCTTTGGTGCATGTTTGGGCTCCGAAGAAATGAGTTCGCGCTGAGGTGTTTCTTCGTATTCGCCTTTCTCGATTGCCTGCACCGTTTTTACGAGTAAGAGAGCTCCGGTGGTCATTAATTTATCATGCAGCTCACCCGCGGTCTCGTCTTTCCCGATCTCAACGGTATCTGAGAACAGGATATCTCCTGTATCAATCTCATGTTGCAGGAAGAAAGTCGTAACCCCCGTTTGTTTTTCTCCATTGATAACAGCCCAGTTGATGGGAGCAGCTCCGCGGTAATCGGGCAGAAGAGAGGCATGAAGGTTAATGGTGCCTTTTGGCGGCATGTTCCATACCACTTCAGGTAACATGCGGAATGCCACTACTACCTGAAGGTCCGCGCTGAAAGAGCGAAGTTGTTCAACAAATTCGGGATCCTTAAGTCTTACAGGCTGCAAGACCGGGATGCTCTTGTCGACAGCATATTTTTTTACTGCTGATTCGCTGATCTTTTGTCCTCTGCCCGCCGGTTTATCCGGCGCGGTCACTACTGCTACAATATTTAAGCCTGCTTGAAGCAATGCATCCAGAGATGCCACTGCAAATTCAGGCGTACCCATAAAGATTATTTTCATTTTTTTCTTTTAGCTTTTAGCTGTCAGCTTTTGGCAGTTAGCTGTTAGCTTTTGGCAATCAGCAATTAGCTGTCAGCTGTTGGCAATCAGCAATCAGCTTCCTGTTTATCGCTCATGTGTTAATTGTACAGGCGTTCTATCTTAATTTTGAACTTACCACTGTCAGCTTCCTGCGTTCTATCTTAACTTTAAACTTTTCACTTTCTACTTTAAACTTTATTCTACTCGTAAATCAAGTATTTCTCTCTCTTTTTCTTATATTCCGATAAAGCGGGTTCCCAGCTTTTGCGGATCTCCTCTTCCTGTTTGCCAGCAACGATCTGTTGTCTTAGCTTTTCGGTACCTGCGAGCTTGTCAAAATTACCGATCTGTTTACTCTGTTTGAAATCAAAAAACTTTTCCTTCTCAGGATAAGCATTATAAAGTTCCAGTAACCACTGCAGGTTTATTTTTCCCGTTTTTCTGAAGATATCCGTGTCATAACTACGCAAATCGATGCCGTAACATGCCTGGTCCATATGCAAGGGTGTCTCACTCATACCTTTGATGCTGACAGGTGTAAAGTTGAAGCTATATTTGCCGACCAGTTTTGGGCTTCCCAAAACCTGAAAAGGAAACTGAGTGCCCCTGCCCTGACTGATAATAGTGCCTTCAAAAAGGCAGAGAGAAGGATAGAGCAGGACAGACTGAGCTGTGTTTAAATTGGGAGATGGTTTAACGGGCAGCGTATAAGGCATATCGTGCGTGTAATGTTCCATCTTCACAATTTTCAATCTGCATGTGATCCTGTTTTTCAGCCATCTTTCCCCGTTTATCATCTTCGCATATTCTGCAATGGTCATTCCATGCAGTATGGGAACCGGATGCATGCCGATAAATGACTGAAATTGCTTTTCGAGAACCGGCCCGTCCACATAAAAGCCGTTGGGATTTGGCCTGTCAAGTATAACAAGCTCTTTTTTGTTTTCCGCACAGGCTTCCATCACGTAATGGAGAGTTGATATGTAAGTATAAAAGCGTGCGCCGACATCCTGGATGTCAAAGACCATCACGTCAATAGCCTTCAGGTCCTCTGCCGAGGGTTTATAATTCTTTCCATATAGCGAAATGACAGGGATGCCCGTTTCGGGGTCAGTATCGTTACCGATTTTCGCACCCGCACTCGCATGCCCTCTGAATCCGTGTTCGGGGCCAAATATCTTTACAATATTGACCTTTCTTTTGCGAAGGCTGTCGACGCTGTGCGTGGATTTAATCACGGAAGTCTGGTTGACAACCATCCCAACCCTTTTACCTTTCAGATAAGGGATATATTTTTCGGTCTGATCTGCCCCTGTAATGATCTCTTCATTGCTCTTTTCCTGTACCGTTGAACCAGGAGTTTCCTGAGCCTGTGAGGGTATAAAAGGGGTTACAAGGAGAAAACCGGATAATAGATACCGGGATAGTAGCCGCCATGGGCCAGTTTTGAATAAAACGAATTTACTACTCATAAAACAAATGGTAGAATTTGCATATTTGCTAAAGTACAAAAAAAAGACAGAGCTTGAATTTCTCAGCATTTATAGCAAGAAGAATAACATTAAAATCAAAGCGGACATTTTCGAAGCTTAGTGTGCGGATCGCCATTGTCGGTATCATGCTCAGCCTGGCTGTTATGATCCTTTCTATAGCTGTAATGCGGGGATTTAAGGCGGAGATCAGGGAGAAAGCCCGTGGGTTTTCCGGGGATATTGTGGTACTGAAATATGATCTGAACGGGTCTTTCGAAAACTCCCCCTTTTCGGTAGCTGCCGATACCCTGAAGATGATTAAGTCGTTCCCCGGGATACAGTATGCTGAACCTTATGCTTATAAGCCGGGGATCATCAATGCGAATGATGAAATTGAAGGAGTGGTACTGAAAGGAGTTGATAAGACGTATCAATGGGACTACTTCAGGAAGATCCTCGTAGCCGGTAAGGTAATTGACTTTTCTGATAGCCTGAAAGCACGCAGTCAGATTATTATTTCCCGGCATATAGCCGACCGCCTTCATTTGAAAGTGGGGGATGACCTCCTGATGTATTTTGTTCAGGAACCCCTGAGGAAGCGGAAGTTCATTATTTGCGGGATATATGATCTTGGGATTGAAGAAGTAGATAAAACCTATGTCATCGGTGATATTTCTTTGATCCGGCGGCTTAATAACTGGTCGGATAAAGAGGTCGGCGGATACGAACTGCGGGTTAACGACTTTAACAAACTGGACGAGGTTGCAACGGAGGTTTATTATAAACTTCCTGTTAAGCTCAGATCGATGTCGATAAAGGAATTTTATCAGACGATCTTCCAGTGGTTGTCACTTCTGGATATCAATGCTCAGGTAATCCTGGTCCTGATGCTAGCCGTCGCCGTCATTAACATGGTTTCAGCTTTGCTGATCATGATCCTTGAACGCACAAATATGATCGGGATATTAAAAGCTCTCGGGAGTACCAACTGGAGCATTCAGAAGATCTTCCTGGCGAATGCTGCTTACCTGATAGGGGTTGGGATGCTGCTCGGGAATGTACTTGGGATAGGCCTGGGGGTATTTCAGGCTAAAACTCATTTCTTTCAGCTGGACCAGGCTTCCTATTATATTTCATTTGTACCTGTAGAATTGAATGCCGCCGACATTATTCTTCTTAATGCCGGTACATTAATCATTTGTTTGCTCATACTGGTAATTCCATCAACCATGGTATCAAGAATTGCTCCTGTGAAGGCAATAAGCTTTAAGTAATATTATCGTGTGCTGAAATTAAGCTTAAGGTTTATACCAGCTGCTCCAAAGCGAATATCCTGACTCCCCAGTCCTGCCAGCGGGTATTTCACAAAGGGTTCAAAAGAGAGTTTACTTTGTTTGCCTACCGGGTATCCAAAACCTACCGAGAGATTCAGCATCCTGGCAAAATCGAAGCTGGAAGCTTTAGTCGTTGTTTCTTCTTCGCTTTTAGCATCTCCAACAAAGTATGAGTTATTAGAATATTTGTAGGTATACGATTCGTCTATAAAGAAATTAGAGCTGAGGCCGGCAGCTACGTAAAGATCCCTCTTGTTCTCCAGGAACATATATTTAATATTTATCGGGATATCCAGTCCCAGCAGGGATGCATCGTAGCCATCTACCGAATAGGTCCTGGCCGACGTTTTGGATGTAAAATTAGTGGTAAGCTCCTGTCTCTCATCAATAGTGACGGGAGCCGATGCCATCATAATGGTTTCCTTCTGCGCCGGTGCATTATCGAATTTTAGGGTGTTCTGAGCAAGAGTAACTCCTGTAGATATTTTCAGTTTTTTACTGACCGCTAGTTCAGACAACAGCCCGACACCGGTATTTACACTTG
>JBQGEO010000009.1:0-2490 GCA_052039655.1 Pararcticibacter sp. | reverse complement strand
TCCCTTAGCACTGTACTCTGTCCGCTAAAAGCGCTGTCTGTAATCATTGGGCTGTATTTGTCAAGCCCCGCTATTTTCAGATCGTTCAGTTTCTCCAGGGCTATCAGGGCCGCAGGTAACTTAACAGTAGACGCAGGATTAAAATACCTGCGGGCATCTGTGTTAAGACAGAAGGATTTAAAATGCGGCTTATTATTTTTGTCCCGGTTAATCCGGGTGTAAATCACCTGGTACTGATATACCGAAGGAGCATCCAGTACCTTTCTGAAAGCTGGACTTCCCTCCTTCAGCAGCAAATTACTAAACCATTTATCAGTTTTCTGAGCAGTAGCAGTCACGCTGATCATACAAAGCACTATGAATACCCTTGACGCGCGCATTACTTTTTATTTTTTATAGCCTTATAGATAATCTCCTGGATATCAGGCCTGACGTTGAGCTTCCCAAGGTTATTGTTTTCTCCGTCGGGACAAACCCTGTTCGACATAAAAATATAAAGCAGATTATATTTCGGATCTGCCCACACGCAAATACCCGTAAAGCCTGTATGTCCGAAAGTCTGAGGCGAGGCGCTGGCAGATGGATAAGGCTCATCTCTGGTCGCATTATCCTTTTCCGGCTTGTCAAATCCCAATCCGCGCCTGCTGATCTCGCTGTGATAAGCTGTAAAAAAGTCTATCGTTTCCTTTTTGAAGATACGAATGCCATTCAGCTCACCACCATTGAGCAGCAGCTGGTAAAGCTGGGCCAGGTCATAGGCATTGCTGAACAAGCCTGCATGACCAGCGATCCCGCCAAACATCGCTGCCCCCGGATCATGCACATCTCCCCGGATCTGCTGAAGCCGGAAATACTTTTCATTTTCCGTTGGAGCGATCTTATTCAACGGGAGGTGTTCCCGTGGTTTAAACCCGGTAGTCGGCATATGCAAAGGCTCATAGAAAGTTTTACGCGCATACTGATCCAGCGACATACCGGTTATCTGCTCCACTACTTTACCCAGGAAGATAAAATCATTATCACTGTATACATATTTGTTAGCCAGCCCGAGCTTACTTTGAAGGATCCTCCGGTAGAGAGTATCCGTCCAGTCCTGACGCATATACATATTCTCGGCAACCCTTACCGGATATATACTGTCAGGAGCAGGTTTGTAAAAGCCGGGTTTCGGTTTTCCCGAAGGGTCCAGGGTTTCTTTATAAAAAGGGATAAAGGCAACGAGCCCCGCCTGGTGCAACAGTATATCTTTTAGTTTAAGCGGAGCCTTATCAGTTCCCCTTACCCAGGGAAGATAGTCACCTAAAGTTTTTTCGATACTGAGCTTTCCTTCTTCATAAAGCTTCATCACACTTACCGTTGTCGCAGAGATCTTAGTCACTGAAGCCAGATCGTAAACTGATTCAACCGTTACAGGCTCTTTTTTATCATAATTCATATGGCCGTAAGCCCTGTTGAACACTACCTTCCCCTCTTTTGCTACCAGGACCACACAACCGGGAGTAGCGCCTTTCTCAATGGCATTCAAGGCAACATCATCGATATGATTTAGCACTACCTCATCCATTCCCGCAGCTTCTGGTTGCGCCAGGGGAAAGTACTCATTTTGAACAATACCGCTCCCATAAGAAAAAGACGGGGCAACAGTTACCGGAAGTTTCCCTTTGGGTGAAAGTTTACCTTCCAGCACATTTGCCGCAATTTCGTGCATCAGGCTGTCGTCTTCATAACAGACAACCAGGTTCTTCGCACCGGGCAGGTTGGATATCGCGTACGGATTACCAAAAACCAGGCTGACCGTATTGTCTTTTTCACTGAGTTGACGGGCAAGCGATGCAGAAGCCTGACTGATGCCAAAATTAGAAGCGGGATATTTCTTATAATGGTGTAAGCCCATCAGTACAATATCGTACCCATTCGCTATACGTGCCAGCGAACTCGCAGAGGCAGCAGTATCAGCTGTATTTGTAAAATAGAAACATTCCGCATCAAACGACTTCTTTAGCAAACTCGCAAAATGATTCTCTCCTTCAATCCCTATCCCAACATAAGCAACTTTCTTACTTTTGAGGATCGGAAAGTTCATCCCGGCATCCTTTCTTAAAAGTGTGATTGCATTTGCATAAACATCCTTCTTTACCTTGATCGCTTTTGTATTGAGGTCAGAGGTTAATGCACTGGTGTCAATACTACCCGAAGCATTAAGCCCGAGATTATATTTAGCCAGTAAGACCCGGTAAACTTTATCGTCGATATCTTTCCAGCTCAGCTGATCTTTACGGATTGCTTTCCTCACTTTGCGGATACTCCCTTTAATATCTCCGGGAAGACAGAGCATATCATTCCCTGCGATGAGCGACTGTACCGCTGCTTCCCCCTGCGGGTAAAACTTTGCCACTCCTTTCATTTCCAGCGCATCCGTAAAGGTGAGGCCTTTAAATCCGAGTTGCTGGCGCAATAGTCCTTTAATATTTGCCGGAGACAGGGAAGTTG
>JBQGEO010000008.1:0-2828 GCA_052039655.1 Pararcticibacter sp. | reverse complement strand
AAGGAAGGCTAATTGACCGGCTTCGCCAGGAACAGAATGATTATTTTTACAAGTCGCAGGATTTATTTACTTCTCTGTCTGAGACTACCACGGGAGATCTGGTAGGATAAATGAAAAATTGAACTATTAAACCTAAAAATTAGATCATATGCATTGCAGATTTTGTCAATCAGAACTTAAAGACGTATTCATTGATTTGGTGAATTCTCCGGCGGCAAACTCTTTCCTTACTGAGGAACAATTGGAGGAACCGGAAGAGTTTTATCCGCTGAAGGTTTACACTTGCAGTAAGTGCTTTTTAGTGCAAATCGCAGAGTATAAGAAACATGATGCAATTTTTGATGATAAGTATGTCTACTTTTCATCCTATTCAAAAAGCTGGTTAAAACACGCCGAGACTTATAGCCGCAGAATGTTGTCCAGGTTTGGTTTTCACTCGGGATCTCAGATAATAGAGATTGCCTCTAATGACGGCTATTTACTCCAGTATTTTAAAGAGCAGCACATACCGGTTTTGGGTATAGAGCCAACTACAAATACAGCAGAGGTGGCCAGATCTAAAGGAATAGAAACAATCACCGAATTTTTCGGAAGATCTTTAGCCGGAAAATTAGCAGGGGAAGGCAGAAAGGCCGACTTGCTTATTGGGAATAACGTTCTTGCGCATGTTCCAGATATAGTAGACTTTGTGGCGGGAATGAAGCTTATACTGAAGCAACGTGGTGTTATAACCATGGAGTTTCCTCATATAGTACAGCTGATTGAAAACAATCAGTTCGATACTATTTACCATGAACATTTCTCTTATTTGTCATTCTTTACAGTTAAGAGAATTTTTGAATCACAGGGACTCGAGCTTTTTGATGTGGAGGAAATTCCTACACATGGCGGATCGCTAAGGATTTACGCTAAGCATAAAGAAGATACAAGTAAGGAAATATCACCGGCGGTTATCCAGTTGCTTGCAAAAGAAATCTACAAGGGGATAGATTCCCTGGCTTACTACAGCGACTTTCAGCAAAGAGTACAAAAAGTAAAGTTTGAACTGAACACGTTTATCATAAACGCTAAGCTCTCAGGTAAGAAGGTTGCCGGATATGGTGCCGCTGCGAAAGGAAACACGTTGCTGAATTATTGTGGGATCAAAGCCGACCTGGTGGATTTTGTTGTCGATGCGAACCCCTACAAGCAGAATAAATGGCTTCCGGCAAGTCATATCCCTGTTGTGGGGGAAGATGTACTGGAAAGTGAGAAACCCGATTATGTAATTATTTTACCATGGAATCTCAAGAGCGAAATTGTTGATCAACTGAGTTATGTACGGTCGTGGGGAGGCAAATTTGTGACTGCAATTCCTGCATTGCAGGTACTTGGAGAGGTGATCGCAGCGGTTGTATAAATTTACCCAACCAAGCGAAAAGAATTTTAAGATGATTATTTATTGAGAATTGCGTCTGTATGGGGGGCGCATTAGCAAGGGGCGATATTTATAAGGACGAGGCCTCGAAGGTACCAGGCAAGACGTTTCATCTCTCCAGTGTTGCGGAACATACTATTCATATGAAATTGATTGATTCCTTGAACAATTGGACGAAGCCGGCGTATTAGTTTATTTAACCTGAAATGAGCGAAAGTAAATCCAAACAATATATCCTTCCCTTGTGCCCTCAGTGCGGAATTCCATTTAAAGCACGAATTCATAGAGAGTGGTTTGTAAAGCTATTTCTTTTCAAGAGGCCTATAAAGAGATATTTCTGTCCCTCATGCCGTTGTAATTATTATATCATAAAGGAACCGCTGCGGTAGTGCAGAATACGGTATTCCAGACATGCTGGCCGGGGCAGGAGAGTGGGTAAACCCCATATACCTTTCCTTATCGCCCTTGCAATCCATTCTCTATGCCCCTGTGCCAGCGTTTAAAGGTTATTATTGTAGGAAACAAATTGTTATTTTAGCGGCATATTAATCACTTAATGAAAAAGAAGGCCCTCGTTACAGGTATTACAGGCCAGGATGGAGCTTACCTGGCTGAACTCCTGCTGTCAAAAGGTTATGAAGTACACGGTATAAAGCGGAGAAGCTCTCTGTTTAATACCGACAGGATTGATCATTTGTACCAGGATCCGCACGAAACGGATGTACGTTTTACGATGCATTACGGCGATTTAACAGACTCAACAAACCTGATCCGTATTATTCAGCAGGTTCAACCTGACGAAATATATAACCTCGGGGCAATGAGTCATGTAAAGGTGAGTTTCGATACTCCCGAGTATACAGCTAATGCCGATGGCATAGGCACACTCAGAATACTGGAAGCTGTGCGCTTGCTTGGACTTGCCAAGAAAACAAGAATATACCAGGCTTCAACTTCTGAGTTATACGGGCTTGTTCAGGAAGTCCCTCAATCAGAAAGGACCCCGTTTTATCCGCGGTCTCCTTACGCTGTAGCAAAGCTGTACGGATATTGGATTACAGTAAACTACAGGGAAGCTTATGATATGTATGCCTGCAATGGTATTCTTTTTAATCATGAGAGCCCCTTACGTGGAGAAACTTTCGTGACACGGAAAATTACAAGAGGAGTGTCAAAGATTGCATTGGGAATGCAATCATGTTTGTACCTGGGAAATCTTGATGCCAAGCGCGATTGGGGACATGCTAAGGATTATGTTGAAGCGATGTATCTTATCCTTCAGCAGGATACTCCGGAGGACTTTGTTATTGCTACCGGTATTACAACGACTGTACGGGATTTTGTGAAAATGGCTTTCTCTGAAGCCGGGATTGAAGTAGAGTTTAAAGGAGAAGGCGTTGACGAAAAGGGA
>JBQGEO010000007.1:0-7593 GCA_052039655.1 Pararcticibacter sp. | reverse complement strand
CTATCTGCCTTTTCTTACCGGGCATTTTCCCGGTACAATGGGGATTACCGGTATCCGGTGGTTCGATAAATATGAGTTTAAAAGATCCCGGTTGAATAAATATGCCATGCGCTCTTATTGCGGTCCGGAAGCAGCCTGGTTTAATACGGATATGCCGCCGGATAAGCCAACTCTTTTCGAACTGACGGGAAGAGCGTATAATCTGTATAATATGATCACCCGGAATGTTCCGGATGAGTTTGACCTTGGTAAAAAGGGCAAAGGTTTGATGTATACCCGTGCCCACTTTCTTAGAAGGCATCACCCCGTAGATTTTCAGGGCCACGCCAGGATCATGGATATGCTCAGGAAAGGGAACGATTTCGATTTTCTCTTTGCCGTATTTCCCAGTGTTGACTGGGACTCCCATTATTATCATTATCGCGATCAGAGCACGGTTGAGGCGTATAAAATTGCCGATCAAAGCCTGGGGGAAGTAAGAGAGTTCCTGGAGAAAAAGGGATGGTGGCACGATACGCTTTTCGTTCTTACTTCAGATCATGGTCTGACGGCTACCCATAGTCACCTGGATCTTGGCGACTGGATGACAGCTCATGATCTGAAGTCTGTTTATTACCCGGTTATATGGAAGAAGGAACCGAAATCTGCTGTAATGATTTCCGGGAATTCTTTTGGAAGTATTCATTTGCTTAATCATGAGGGCGCGCATGCGCTGAGAGAAAAGGAGCTGAGAGAATGCTTTGGCGAAGACAGGCTAAAGGCGCTGCTTTCGGAAGAGGCCGTTAACTTTATTGCGTACCGTGGCCAGACGGAGAATTCTTTTTATGTTGCAAACAAGGATGGCAGGGCGTTTATCGAGGATAAAGGGGCCGGGTATTCTTATCGCCCGGTTACCGCCGACCCGTTTGATCTTGGTCATGATCTTTATGCGCAGAGCCACCGGGAGGCTTTGGATATAACCTTTGATTCGGCCTATCCGGATGCGCTTGTCCAGATAACACAGCTGTTTCAAAGCCGTAGGGCCGGCGATTTGGTTACCGGGGCTAAGCGGGGATATGATCTGCGGGATTTCTGGGAATATCCGGAACATAAAGGATCGCATGGGTCTCTGGACAGGGAGCACATGATGGTGCCTCTGCTGTATAACCAACGAGGCTGGGCGGCTCATGCTGCCCGCACCGCAGATCTTTTTAATACTATTCTTAAATGGAAAGGAAAGGCTGTCAGAGAGACCGAAGGAAACTCACTTTTTTAATTTATCTGCTTATATGGGGAGTTTACAGGATAAGGATATCAATAAGAGCTTATTTAAGAGGAAGCTTATCATCAGGGGAAGCCTTTGGCTCGTCCTTTTAACGATTGCGTCTATTGCAGCCGTGTTCTTTTATAATAATACGGGAAGTGCTTTGAGTGCGGTTTCCCGTATTGAACCGGAGTTTATCGCCATCTGCCTGGGGATGGTCTTCGTGGATCTGATGCTGGGAAGCTGGAGGAACCATATTTTTATAAGAAAATTGTATCCCGGCGTATCTCACTGGGTGAGCTTCAGAGCAAACGTGGCGAATATGTTCATGGGGGCAATTACTCCTTTTCACAGCGGGGCCGGCCCCGCTCAGTTATATGTTTATCACCGGCATGGGGTAAAAGTTCTCGACGGATTTATTGTGAGCCTGATCAATATGGGTGCTACTCTGCTCTTTATGCCTCTCGCCGGGTTTGCGGCGATACTGATTATGAATAATCATTTGGAAACAGGCCTGGTACCTGCTTTATTGAAATATGGCTTTACCGTATTCTTTGTTTTTCTTTTGGTATTCCTGCTTGCCTTCCTGAAGCCGGTGTGGGTAGGGCGGGGCCTTCAGTGGGCCGCTGGTCTTCTTGGCAGGATATTCAGGAAAACAAGGGGCAAACTGGAAGCATCGGCTGACAGGTCGTTCGAAAGCATAACACATTACCAGGCGATATGCAGCAAGCTTCTTAGGGAACACCCTTTTCTTTTTCCTTTAAGCCTGATCATTACTGCTGTATTGTACTTTAATAAATATTGTATGCAATATGTCATCCTGCTGGGACTTGGAGTTCATACTTCGTTCGCGCAGGTAGTAGCGGTTCAGGTTCTCATTCAGTTTATGATCTATTTTGCTCCGAGCCCGGGAGGGAGTGGTTTTGCAGAAGCCGGTATTGCTATCCTTTTTGCGAATATGGTGCCTGAATCCGTTCTTTCAGTCTTTACATTGCTGCAGCGGTCTTTCCTCT
This sequence comes from Pararcticibacter sp., assembly GCA_052039655.1. Lineage (GTDB taxonomy): Bacteria > Bacteroidota > Bacteroidia > Sphingobacteriales > Sphingobacteriaceae > Arcticibacter. The sequence goes on along the minus strand of JBQGEO010000007.1, from coordinate 5,337 downwards.
TGTTCCTTCCGGCATTAATCGGGGCGTATGTTGTACTGTCGCTTTTAAAGAAGCAGACAGATGAGCATGGTTAGCGGTTTTTGCCTGCTTAAATAAATTTTCAAATACTCTATAAAGTTTGTAGAGTATTATTATATTTGCAGTGTGTTCTTTTACACTTATCCAGAAAGACGGAGGGATAGGCCCTGTGAAGTCTTAGCAACCTGTACCAGTACAAGGTGCTAATTCCTGTCCGCTAATGCGGAAAAGATAAGTTGATACGATTCAGACAACTCGCATGTCTGCTCTGTCAAACGCAAATCTTTCTCTTTCGATCTGAATAAGCTTAACGTTAAAATTAAACTTATTATGAAGATTTATTTAGACAATGCTGCCACTACCCCCCTCGACAGAGAGGTCTTCGCTGCTATGGAGCCTTACTTTTTCGAAGGCTTTGCCAATCCTTCATCTGCACATGGACCCGGGCGGGAGGCGCGAAAAGCTGTGGAAAAAGCGCGGGCGACTATCGCCGGCCTTCTAAACGCAGAACCATCTCAAATCCTTTTTACTTCAGGAGGAACAGAAGCCGATAATATCGCTATTTATTCTGCTATCCGGGCTTCCGGGATACGCCTTGCTATAACGACACCTTTCGAGCATCATGCCGTTTTGAATACACTGAAGGCACTTGAAAAGAATGGTGAAATAGAGCTTGTGTATCTGATGCATGATGAGCGGGGCACTGTTTCTTTAAAGCATCTCGAGAGCATCCTCGCGTTTAACAGCCGTGCTTTTGTATCGGTGATGCATGGAAATAACGAGATCGGCAATCTCCACGACATTGAGCGCATCGGTGAAATATGCAGGAAATACGATGCCTTGTTTCATACTGATACGGTTCAGACTATGGGGCATTATGAATTTGACTTAAAATCTCTTCCTGTTGACTTCATAACGGGGTCGGCACATAAGTTTAACGGGCCTAAAGGGGTTGGCTTTTTGTATGCCGGCGAAAGGACCAGGCTTTTGACCCTGATAAAAGGGGGAAGCCAGGAAAATGGCAGACGGGCGGGCACCGAGAACGTCGCAGGAATTGTGGGACTGGCAAGCGCCCTGGAAATTGCTTACCGCGATCTGGAAAGCGACAGGAAAAGGATTACTGCTTTAAAAAAGAGAATGATATCAAAGATCAGGGAGGAAATAAACGGGGTGATATTCAACGGGAACTCTGCTGATCCTGAAGATAGTATTTATACAGTATTGAGCGTTTCTTTGCCTCCTTTTCCGGCAATGTCATCTGCACTTTCTTACCTGGACAGTTACAATATATGTGCGTCGGGAGGGAGTGCCTGTACCGCTCATTCCGGTCATGGTTCTCATGTGCTGAAAGCGCTGCATTATGATTTTGAGCGTACGGCTATCCGTTTTTCTTTCGGGAAGTATAATAGGGAGGATGAAATCGACTATACTGTTGCAAGGCTCTCTGAACTGTATCATGGTGCTCTGCCAAAAGATTTGAAAATCGCAGGTTAAGAGGATAAAAAAATAGTTCTGATATAATAATTCACCAGGTAGTTTATGCTGCCTGGTGATATTTTTTCAGGAAGTCACCAAGGTGTTTGTTGAACAACTCCGGCTGTTCCATCATCGGGACATGACCGCATTCGTTGATGAGACAGAGCCGGGCATTAGGAAGGCGTTCGTAAAATTCGTGAGCTACAGAAGGGGGGGTAACAGTATCCTGAAGTCCCCAGATGAGGAGTACTGGAACTTTGATTTTGTTTAAGTGGAGTGACAGATTTTGGCGGCGCGCCTCCTTTGCAATTCCCAATACCGATATAACTGCTGTATTGCTCTGGACAATGGAGTAAACCTTGTCAACTACAGAGCGCTTTACCACTTCTTTCCGGTGAAATATCTCTTCCACTTTATTGCGGATATACTTGTAATCTTTAATTCTCGGAAAACTTGCGCTGAACGTCTTTTCATATAATCCCGAGCTGCCTGTCAGGATAAGTTCGCTGACACTCCCGGGGTGTTTTAGTGTATAGAGCAATGCTATATGCCCTCCTAATGAGTTGCCGATTAGCACGGGATTTTCTATCCCTTTGATTGCTATAAAGTCTTCGAGGCCCGAGACCAGCCTGTCGAGTCTTCCGCCCGCAGCGTAGATATCAAAAAGCGGCAATTCAGGAATATGAATTTTATAGTCTGCAGAGAATTCTTTTTTCACACTTTCCCAGTTACACAGGCTGCCGAAGAGTCCATGAAGCAGGATAATGTTTCTGGTTTCGGTTTGAGAGGTGTAAGATGCGGCTAAAGTTCCGGAAGGAGATACTGACATGTTGATTTAATTCTTTTGTTTTCCAAAGCTTCCTGTATGAAACGGTGGTACTTTCCATCCGTCCATTACAGGTAAGCTTATCTATTTAGAATTGTCCCGGTGGTCTTTTTCAGGACGCCAGTCGTCCTTCTTCATTTACAGCCGTTAGCAAATCGCTCTCAGGAAGACTCCCTGAGAAGTCTTCAATATGGCTAAAGCTGATCTGCCCTGCAGAATTAATAACATATGCAGAGAGCAGGGGAATATTGGTATCGATGCCCGAAAACAGGTTCCATGTTGGCTTCTCTTCGGAGAAGACGCCGAACTTTTCAGCCAGAAGCTGATCGGGATCGTGATAGAAATTGAACGTAAAATCATAGCCATTAAAAGCCTTGAGCAGTTTTCTTGGCGGTTCGGGAGTCACAATAAGGATATTGGCGGTTTCTTCAATACTTTGCTGTAACTTTTCAATTCTTTTAAGGAAGTTAATTCCGTAACCATTCCAGTGGACAGAATAGAATACCACAACGAGAGGTTTCTGATGCAGATCTCTTAATTTTATATCCCTCACCGATGTTACGTTTGGAATGAGCCCCAGCCAGTTGTTAGCCGAAAATGTAAAGTCGGGAGCAAGATCTCCTTCTTTTAAAGGAGCATCTGAAATAGGATTTTCTGATTGAAGTGATACCGACGCGTGCAGTGGTTGCGTATAGCTGTTTGCCTTGCTGATAAATGAAAACATAATTGTAGAGTTAAGATTTGAAATGAAAGAGACTAATGGAATTGGAAAATTGAATGAATGTTAACAACAACAGAAATTGCTGCACATTCGTGAACAACACATCATTTGATGTGCGGAAGGAAATGAGTATGTCTTCGCTTTGTTCATTGAAACAAAGGTAATAAATAAATTTAATCTACCAAATAAGTAGAGTAAAATATTTTTATATATCTTTACGTCCCCGAAACTGGTATATAGGAAGTTACGGGAATCGATAAATGGATACAGTATATTTAGATAAAGATATTCTGACAAATGAAGGGCTGAAGATCCTTGTTGTTGGCAGAAGTACGGAGGCTGCCCGGGTTATTTCATCCTTGCATAAAAGGAACAAGAGGGTGAGGACGCATGTGCTGAAGCAGGCCGGGGAGCAGGCCGATCTTCATTTTGAGGGCTCGGCGGTTCCCGTCGATGCTGTGCATGAGGATATGACGCCTGATCTTATCACCGCCTATGACCTGATTCTGATCAGGAGCCCCGGTACTTCTTTTACGCGTGAGGTGATACGGATTGCCAAAGAGAACGGAGTATTGGTTTCTGTTCTGGATGCTGAAGACAGGGGAAAGAATGTTGCCCGTTTTAATGCCGGAGAGAGGTATTGGAAAAAAATAGCATCAAGGTGCTTATTTGCACTTGGATTTATTTTAACCGGAAGTGTTATCGCATCTTATTACCCTCTTAGCGATTTGCTCACGGCTATTGAGGCATTTGGTAAAAGCCTGGATCTTGACGCGGCTTTTGGTATCATGCTGCTTGCAGGTTTTGTCGCACAGATGGTTGATGGAGCCCTGGGCATGGGTTATGGAGTGATTTCTACGACGATGCTGCTTTCTACCGGACTGAATCCGGCTGCGATCAGCGGAAGTATCCATACGGCAGAGATGTTTTCAAGCGGGGCTTCGGGTTTTAGTCATTACCGGTTTGGTAACATTAACAAAAAGCTGTTCAGGACACTGCTGCTGCCCGGAGTTATTGGTGCTATTGCCGGTGCGCTGCTTCTTTCGTATCTGGGTGAGCAATATGGTTCATGGATGCGGCCTGTTTTGTCTGTATATACCTTGCTTCTGGGGTTAAGGATCCTGAGAAATGCGTTTAAAAAGAAGAATGAATCGCGTAAGGTAAAACACGCAGGATGGCTGGCGGGTGCCGGAGGTTTCCTGGATTCGTTCGGCGGCGGGGGATGGGGGCCTTTGGTCACAAGTACACTTATTTCAAAAGGCAAGACTCCCCGTTACATTATTGGAACAGTCAGTCTCACCGAATTTTTCGTGACTCTCGGAAGTGCACTTACTTTTTTTGTGATGCTGGGTACCAGTCACATAGAAACCATAGCCGGCCTCATTATCGGAGGTTTGCTTGCTGCGCCTATAGCAGCCAGGCTGGCAGGAAAGCTGAAAACTAAAACGATGCTTATTGCGGTAGGTGTGCTGGTGATCATTTCAAGTTTAAGAATTATTATTAAGGCATTTTAGGTATAGAAGCTTGGTTCTGTACACCAGGTTGGTGTGATTTTCCGTATTCTTATAGCAGGGCGCTGTTGTATCCGGCGCCCTGAGTTAACATTTTTTAGTATGCCGCAGTAAATCTTTGGCGGACGAACTTCGGATTTTCCAGTTCATCTGCAATAACTACCGCCACGTCTTCTACTGACAGAATGCTTCTGCCTTCTTCATTGAATACCGGGTTTTCAGTTCCTGTACGATACTTCCCTGTTCTTACACCTGATGTTCCCTGGTGCATCTCGATTGCAGGGCTAAAGAAGGTCCAGTCGAGCACTTCTTCCTGTTTGATGATATTGAGGTAATCGCGTGCGGCAGTGGCTCCTGCTTTGTAAGCTTCCGGGAAATCGGGACTGTCAACAAGTTGCTGGTCGCCGATATAAAGACTTCCGGCCCCGCCGATTGTGATAAAACGCTTCACCCCAGAATCTTTCACCGCTTTCTGTATGGCCTGAGAGCCCTCCATGAAGTCGTTGTAGAGGTTCGGATTTGTCCATCCTGCATTAAAGGCGTTTATGACAGCGTCATGCCCCTTTAGCTTTTCTGCCAATCCCTGATCGTGGAGCACGTCTGATTTTACAGCTTTAACTCCGTCTGCTGATGTGATTTTTTCAGTATTTCTGACCAGTACTGTTACCTGGTGACCCCTGTTGGTCAACTCCCTGATGAGTTGTGTGCCTACAAATCCGGCACCGATTAATGCTACTTTCATTTTTACGTTATTTATGTGTTGTCTGTAATGAATTAAGTTACAG
>JBQGEO010000006.1:0-9025 GCA_052039655.1 Pararcticibacter sp. | reverse complement strand
CAACCCTCGGCACTATGCGGATCACGGCATACTCAAATAAGTAGTTTTCTTGCATTTTGCGCTTCGTTTACAAAAATTTCGGAAGAGTCGATACGACGCTCTAAAAAGCGGGCATATACGTCCCGGATAACATCCGCAGGTTCGTCGGGAGAATGAAGGGTAAGCCATTCGTCAGGAATCAGGGACACAATGGAATTGATCTTTTCCTTGTTCAGCAAAGACCTGAAAAAATCGTTGGCATCTTCAAGCTGTGAAGCTAAAGGTAGCAGAACATGATCTTTAATCTGCGAAAAGGGCTTCAGAGCCTGTTCTTCCCAGTTATCCCAGCTATGGTGAAAATAGAGAGAAGCGCCATGATCAATAAGCCATAATTCTTTATGCCACATCAGCATATTGGTGTTGCGGGCAGTACGGTCGACATTTGTAAGCAGACAATCGAGCCAGACAATCTTCGAAGCAAGTAACCCGTCCGGCTTATTTACTACCGGATCAAAGGTAATAGCACCGGCAAGGTAGTGCAAAGCTAGGTTCAACCCGGTACTGAACTTAAGCAGATCCTGAATTTCTTCATCCGGCTCAGTGCGCCCAAAAGCTTCGTCAAGATTCGCAAATACAATCTCAGGAATTTTTAAACCCGCCGTTCGCGCTATTTCAGCTCCAATCAGTTCAGCGATCAGGGCTTTTACACCCTGACCCGCTCCCCTGAACTTAAGTACATACAGAAATCCGTCGTCAGCCTCTGCCAAAGCCGGCAGCGATCCTCCCTCCCTTAAGGGAGTCACATATCGCATAACGTTTACGGTTCTGATTTCCTGCATATTGTTATTTTACAAGCTGGATTTCTACGCGACGGTTTAATGCCCGCCCTTCTTCATTACTGTTTGAGGCGATAGGCTTGGTTTCGCCAAAACCTTTTACACTCAAGTTGGCTGCATCAATACCAGCATTTACGAGATAGGTCTTTACAGCATTGGCACGGTCTACTGACAATGACATATTGTGTGAAGAGCTACCTTCTTCTGATGAATGCCCATTTAAGATGAACTTAGCGGAAGGAGCTTTTTTTATTTCTCGTGAAGCTTTTTCTAAAATTTCGTAAGCCCCTGTCTTCAATACCACCGAGTTAAATTCAAACTGGATGTTTTTAAAGTTGAGATCGGGCTTTTCAACAGGAGCCGGTTCTTCTTCCTTTTCTACGGGTGCCGTTTGGGTCTGTTCAACGGGTGGCACCTCTTCCTTCACTGCCGGAGCAGGAGTTGGTTTCACAATAGCTTTCTTCGATTTACATGAGTTCAAAGAAATGCACAATGCCATAGCAATAGCAAAAGACAGGTAGATCCTTGTGTTTTTGTTCATATCTAAAGGTGTTTTTTTTGTAAACATAAAAAATTATTAAACAAAATGAATACCTGAATGTACCACTGATCCAAAAATGAGGATGATTTGCATTTAGGTTGTTTCGCGGAATTGCCCATAAAATATTATCTTAGTTTAAGATATGAAACACGTCACCATACTGATACCTGAAGGAGAAACAAACCTGAGCAACATCGAGGCAACCTATAAGATGTTCAACAAAGTGAACGAAGCATTAACGGCTTCCGGAAAAAACCCGTTGTTTACCGTGCAGCTTGCCGGATTGAACAAAGAAACGAGCCTGACAAACGGACTTTTCTCTGTTAAAGCCGGGTTGACGATCAAAGATGTGGATGCGACGAACCTCATTATTATTCCGGCGGTGCATGGTGACGTGAATAAAGTACTCACTGACAACCGGGAGCTGATACCATGGCTTACCAGGCAATACGGCCAGGGAGCAGAAATAGTTTCCCTGTGTATAGGAGCATTCATCCTTGCCTCGACGGGTTTACTTAACGGAAAAGTCTGTACTACTCACTGGTTAATGGCCGATGAGTTCAGGTCCATGTTTCCAGAGGTCAATCTCCAGGCCTATAAGATCATTACAGATGAAGCCGGTATCTATACCAGCGGCGGAGCATATTCTTCTCTTAACCTGATCCTCTACCTGGTTGAGAAGTTTGCGGGCAGGGAAATGGCTCTGCTGTCATCAAAAGTCTTTGAGATAGACATTGAGAGAAGCAGCCAGTCACCTTTTATCATTTTTAAGGGACAAAAAGAGCACCAGGACGAAGTGATAAAAAAGACACAGATCTTTATCGAAAATCATTACCAAGAGAAAATCACAGTAGATCAGCTGGCATCGATATTTGCGATCAGCCGCCGGCACCTTGAACGCCGGTTTAAAAAGGCTACGTCCAATACTGTATTGGAGTATGTACAGAGAGTAAGAATCGAAGCAGCAAAAATGAGCCTCGAATCGCTACGGGAAAATGTGAATGAAGTGATGTACAAGACCGGGTATACTGACCCGAAAGCATTCAGGACAATTTTCAGGAAAATAACCGGACTATCACCACTGGAATACAGGAGCAGGTACAATAAAGCTATTAATGCCGCTTAAATACCTCATCGAAGTCATGGCAATATCCTTATTTGCCCCTTGCATTCTTTTTTATAAAAATTTAAACCATTTGTCAATAAAATGAGTTACCTTTATAAACAATATAATTTTTTAAAATAATGCAAAAAGGAACAGTAAAATTTTTTAATGAAACCAAAGGTTTCGGTTTTATCACACCTCACAATGGAGGCAGCGAAATCTTTGTTCATTCTTCAGGCCTCATTGACAACATTCGTCAGAATGATACTGTTGAGTATGAAGTAGAGCAAGGCCGTAAAGGTCCTAACGCGGTAAATGTAAAAGTAGCTTAAAAAATACTATATAGATTAATCGTGTAAGGAGCCGGAATCATTTAATTCCGGCTTCTTATTTTATAACAAGTAGATTTCAACATAATTAACTCCGGTTAATTCAACAAGCAGTACCCCCGCGTAATAAGACCGGAGCTTCAGTTAAAGGGCAACAAGAAGAGGCTTATTACCAATTTCAATATATTAATTAATGAAAATTTTTATTAAAGGACTCCCGCTTCAGGTAGAAGAGTCTGAATTAAGAGAAGTATTCGGCGACTTCGGACAAGTTAAATCGCTGAGAATTATTAAAGACCGGGAGACCGGACAAAGCCGCGGATTTGGATTCGTAGAAATGCCGAATGTTGCAGAGGCGAAAGAAGCAATTGCCAATATGAACGGAGGAGATTATTACGGCAACACCATTTTTGTAGCTGAAGCTAAAGACGATAAAGGTCCTGAAGGGGGCAACAACCGTGGCGGCGGCTTTAACCGCGGCGGAGGAAACAGGTCTGGGTACAGTAACAACAGATATTAATTTTTTAGCCCCCTTAAGGGGGCTTTTTATTTACTGCAATCTTGTCACCATCTCTTTACAAAAATTTCGTACTGTAAACCTTGTTTGGATTATACTATTTTTTCTAAGTTAGTATTATACTAACACACACTTAAAATGAAGTATTTATTGACCTTAATCGTGCTGTATACCCTATGCGGGAGCATTGTGTATGCACAACCTGACGAATCCAGGGATTTCCTGGTTCTCTACTCTGATTCAGTAATTTATGCAAACCGGATTGATCTCGCAAGGGATTACACCGGATCGCTCCGCTTGTGGGTTGATTCAAGAAGTATTCCCGCGGGGCAGGTAAAATTCGTCAACAACAATCGAGGTTTCTTTGCAAATGTCAAGGAATTTAACCCCACAGGTGAAACCCGGTTTTCTGAGCGGATCCGAAAGGGGAAATTAAATCTGTTTGAAATGCGAACGATTGACTGGGAAAATTATCATAATCCAGCTGTCTACTCTCCTTCGCCCTCTGTAGAAAGAAAGAATTATTACAATATTGGCTATTCCCGCCTCAAAAAAACCAATTACGTAAATCTAAGCATTGACTTAGCTTCTAATCCTGAAAGCATGTCGTTCCTGAAAAAGTACCAGAATATAAGAAGGGCTCAAACTGCTATGTATGTAACGGCAGGGCTTTCCATCATAGGCGGAGTGATAGCACTTCTTTCAGAGAACAGCGAGATGGAAAGTGGATTTGGTAAGGCTCCGGGTTCTGGTATTAACAAAAGTGACAGGTCTTTCGGTTTTGCAACCGGAGCGGTAATTGTCGGCATGGGTTTAGCAGCCGGCGGTTATTTGATTGGCCCTTTACAAAAAGGATACCTGAAACGGGCGATCGATACCTACAATGATTAGCAGGTTGCCAGACAAAAGAAGGAATACCGCCCGCTTAAATAGGGAGCAGTATTCCTTTTTTTCTATTCAGCAGTTTTCACTATAATCTCCCCTCCTTTATTAAACAGCTCATGAGGAATAAAATATCCTTTATGAGCCTTTCTGTCTACAGTTATACCCGTCATTTTTCTTCCTTTCCCATCCTTTCTTAAAGTAAGAGTTCTGCCATTGTTTAGCTTCCACTTCACTTCATCAAACTGAGGGACCAAAACCATATATTCAGGATCTGCGGCACAATATGGATACAATCCCAGAGCACTGAAAACATACCAGGAAGACATTTCTCCTGCATCATCCATTCCGCAAAGGGTTAATCCGTCATCGCCTATTCCGTACAGATTGTTCAGGATATAATCAACCATCTTCTGTGATTTTTCGGGTTTTCCGATAAAGTAATAGGCGAAGGGAGCTTCGTGGTCAGGCTGGTTTCCATGACAATACTGTCCAACCATTGTCTCCACATTCCTTGCTATATACTGCGGATTCCAGGGCACAGAAAACAGGGAATCCAATTTTGATTCAAAGTTCCCGGCGCCTCCATACAGGGAGATCAGTCCGTCCATGTCATGCGGAGCGAAGAAAGATACCTGCCATGCGTTTGCCTCCCTGTACATATATTCATAATACGGATATTGCGGATTGAAGTTCTTAACCCATTCCCCATTAGCGCGTTTGCCTCTCATGAACCGTGTCGAAGGGTCGAAAACATTCTTATAGTTCTTCGACCGCTCCATCAGTATCCTGTAATTAGCCGTGTCACCCAGCCTCTTAGCAAGCTGCGCAAGAGAATAATCATCATATGCATATTCGAGGGTCTTTGAAACACCGGCTTTTGCTTTGGTTTCAACATGCGGGGACTGGATATCCGGTTCAGAAATATACCCCTTCGAGATATACTCTTTTATGAAAGGGCGTGTTCCGCCCTCCAGATTTGCATTGCGGAGAAGCAACTGATACGTTCCCTTTACATCAAAATCATTCAATCCTCTCAAATAAGAACCGGCTATAAATGAGGCAGCATGGTCGCCATGAAAAAATGTCGGGATGAAGCCCGTTTTGTCTCCTATATCCTTTAAGGATTTGATGATATCAACCGTTACCCGGGGAGAAAGAATTGAAAGAAGCACATCCTTGTTCCTGTAAGTATCCCACAGGGAGGGAATAGTATAGTAATTAAAGTCAGCCTTAACAACCTTCCCTTTCTCATCCGTATACTGACCGTTGACGTCGCTGCGTAAGGTTGGCCAAAGAGCCATCCTGTAGAGAGAAGAATAAAAAAGCTGTTTCTGCTTTTCTGTTCCGCCTTTCACCTGGATCTTCGAAAGAAAAGCTTCCCATGTTTGCTTTCCCTCTTTGAGCACCTGGTTAAAGGATTTATCGGCCACTTCCTTCTCAAGGTTTAGCTTTGCATTCTGTGTACTGACAAAGGAGATCCCGATCTTTACATCAACAGGTCCGCTGCCATTGTCAGCCAGGCTTACCAAAGCATTTCCCTTCCCTGTGCCCTCTCCTTCCTTTCTAATCTCACGGATCCTACTGTTCAGCTTAGCATAGAAATAAATCTTGTACTCGCTGATATCCTGGTATCCCTCCACCGTAAAGTCATCCACCTGAGCAATCTTCCAGTCAGTCACCCTGTTATTAGCCCTAGACAGGTCAAAGAGGATCTGTCTGTTTTTATTATTACTGTATTCGTAACGGTGATAACCGCATCTTGCGGTCGAAGTAAGACTTACATTCACTTTATAATCATCCAGAAACACCTGGTAGAAAGCCGGGGATGCGCTCTCCTTCTTATGGGAAAAGCCGGAACCGAATTTACCATCCTGATGGATTTTACCTGACACAGGTAAGAGAGGGATATTGCAAAGGTTCCAATGCCCTTTATTAGTATGGGTAAACCCGTAAATCATGGTATCTTCATACTCGTAACCTGCTCCGGATCCGTATTCAGTGATAGGACTTAACTGCACCATCGCGTTGGGCAGCGCACTGCCCGGAAACACGAGTCCCGCCCATGAACGCCATCCTTCAGGCAGCTTATATCCTAAAATAGCAGAATCAGTAAGAGGGCCTGTTCCTATAAAGGGGTTCACATACCGGGAAAAATCGGTGCTCTGCTTTTGCGCATAAGAAATACCGGAAAATCCGCACATCAGAGCTGAAATTCCGACCGTAAACCTAAAAAGACGATGAATCCGTTGTATCATATTGTGTGTTAATTGGTTAAATTTGGAATACGCAAACTCGTGCTAAAGCCGTACTCGTAACAACACAAATATAATAAATCGTTTTAGCAGTATAAATTATTTTCTTTGACTATTAGAGAACTGATCAAGAACAGTCCCGGGCTTCATCAGCTTTTTGATTAGATCATATGGGATCAGGAGTTTCGTCTGACCAGCTGCATACGGTTTAATCTCATACTGGTTGTAAAGAAACATGATTCCCTGAGGGGTAAACACATAATTGTCATTTAAGCTGAATTTATCATTTTCGAAAAAATAGCCGGACGAAGGGAGCGGTTTTCCCACATCCAATCCCTCATTTTTCTTAAAGATTTGCTCCGCTATCACGTTGAGAGAGTCTTTGAAGCCTTCATTAAGAACATCCTGAAGGTGAACCATCTTCTTGCTCTTTATATCATAATTAAAAAAGCGGGTAAATGAAGCGCCATGAGCTCCCCCGCTATAGGTGTAAGAGTCCAGCTGCATGGTGAAAAGGTCCCCGGACTCGGTCAGTACTTTTGTTGAGCTGATCAGTTCGTACTTCCTGCCTTCAGAATAAGGCTCCTTCCTGAATTTCCTGTATTGCTCCATAAATTCATCAGCCTGTCCCTCAAGGGAAGGCTTTGAAGCCGAACCGCTTCTTTCGAAAGGATATATAGCAAGAAGAAGAGACTTAACAGAATCATTGAGTACAGGGTGACTATCAAAAAAATGATACCTGATATTAATAATCCGGCAGTTTTTTTCCTTAACAGAATCGCAGTCATCATCATCCCGGGTGATCGTCTTAATCGTATATGTAATGGTATCGAAACCGTTTCCGTTCGGCTTGTTACTTTTAAGCTTTTTTCCATTATTATTACCGCAACCCATTAATCCGATAGCCAGACTAAACAAAAGGCAAACAAAAATACTTTGAAGTTTCATGATATATTAAATAATAAAGGATAACCCTCCCGGTGTCCGGATGTTTAAAATGAAGGTGAGAAATTTTTCCCACATCAGGCACAACCATAAATTTCACACTTGGGAATCAGTTTAATTAGTTATCTTTAACATAGCTGTATAAGCGATCAATATTTACCTGTATTCTGCTGTCATTTTATATCTTAACATCTGCACCAATGAAACACCATGTTCAATTATCCGTGTACTTCCTTCTTTTCATTTTTATAACAGCCGGCTGCAAAAAAGACCGAAAGCATGAGGAGCCTGCCGGTAACACAAACTTTGTTTCTGCTGCTATATCCGCCAGTTTAAGCAGCACACAAATAAAGGGGCTAGCCTCACAGGCGGGATATGGAGCATTCTCTCCATACCTGAATTATGACGTTGATTTTTACAGGGTCATCTATACAACGCACTACCAAGAGAGCCGGATTGAAGTTTCCGGTTTGCTCGGCATCCCCAAAGGCACACCGTCTGCTCCTTCCATAATGAGCGCACAGCACGGCACCATGTTCCTGGATGCTGCAGCTCCATCAAACTTCCCTGCTCCGCAGGCTTTTTCCGGTTTCGAGCTTCTTGCATCGGTGGGTTATATCACTTTAATTCCTGATTTCATCGGTTACGGGGTTTCAAAAAACCTCCCTCACCCCTACTACGACATGGAATATTCCGGATCAGTGGTTGCAGATATGATAAAAGCGGTCAGATACTATCTGGATAAAGAAAAGATCTCCTCCGGAAACCGGCTTTTTCTGATGGGATATTCTGAAGGAGGATATGTAAGCCTGGCGGCGCAAAAGAAAATAGAAGCGGAACCTATTGGTGGTTTATCCCTAACGGCAGTTGTTGCCGGAGCGGGGGGATATGATTTAAACTGGATGCTGACCACTATTGCCACTGTTCCAACCTACAGCGAGCCCTCCTTTATTGCCATGATACTGAATGGATACAATTCCACATACGGATGGAACCGCCCTTTTTCTGACTTCTTCAATGCCCCTTATGCAGGAAAGATCCCGGCCCTGCTGGACGGATCAAAGGATGGGAACGCCATTAATCAGGAATTAACAGATTCTCCTTCTGAATTACTGAACTCCAATTTTTATGCTGCTTTACTGAATGATGATGCAGAGAAGGTGCTGAAACAGGCGATTAACGCTAACAGCTTTCCCGCCTGGTTTCCAAAAACGCCAACAAGGCTCTATCATGGCACTGCTGATCTTGCCGTTCCCTATGAGACTTCTGTATCGGCATACAATAAGTTTACAGCACTGGGAGCAAAAAGCGTTGAGCTGAAGCCAATACAGGGAGGAACTCATGCAACAAGTATTTTTCCCATGATGCAGGATGCGCTGGTATGGCTTCTTACAGCAGATAAATAAGAAGGACTACCTGCTCCTTAACTTATATGCTGCGACTGTCTTTCCGAAGAAGGTAGGAAGATACAGAATACCCTTTTTTTGATCAAAACTTATATCGGCCGTATTTTTTTTCTGAAGATGCGTATCCATCAGGAGTTCTTTTTCTCCATTTGCGTACACATACCAGATATATCCTGTCCATGCAGTGACGATAAAATCACCATTACCAACAGGCTCCAGTCCATCTCCTC
>JBQGEO010000005.1:0-2401 GCA_052039655.1 Pararcticibacter sp. | reverse complement strand
GATGATCGGGAGTGTACCGGGCATATATCATAACTGCTGCAAACACAATTAAAGCAGCTGTCGAATATAAAATTCCCGGACTGCAGATGTAAATAGCAGCTGCGGCAAGTGGAGTAAGTACATTATTTGCCGACTGTAAGCTTTGGCTCACGCCCTGTAATTTTCCCTGCATGCTTTCGCTGACGGATTGCGATAGTTTTCCGTTGTAGGCAGTCTCGAATAAACCCTCACCAGAAATAATCAATATGATGGCAATCGTGATCACCACTATAGAATGAATGCCTGTACTTGCCACTATTAAGCTCAAGCCGGTGCAAAGAGCCACCAGACCAGTTATTCCTATCTTTCTTTCGCTAAAATGCTTTAATAACCAGGGTAGCATCATAGCCCGTGTAACAATTTCGCATACTCCAATTATCGTAAATAAGATTCCTACTAACTCTGGTCCCCATTTGTAGACATCTTTCAGGAAAACGGTGAAGTTAAACTGGAAGATGCCCAGACCTGCATAGAAAAACAAACCAGGCACAAGCAGTAGTCTGATGTTCTTCAGAATGAATATATCTTTAAAATGAGAAAAGGTGTTCATGCTTTTTAAACTCAGGCTTTTAGTCCTCTTTTCCGGCTGCAGGGATTCCGGCAGCAGAAAATACACAGCGAGTATGGAAAGTAGTATAAAGGCTGAAGTCAGATAGAATGGCAAAGAAATTGAAATACTCCCCAGCAGGCCTCCCAGAGCCGGCCCACCTATCTTTCCTATTCCCATGGTAGCACCGATATAGCCAAACCACTTAGTCCGTTCCTTTGCTTCTGTCGTATCCGATATGCAGGCAAGCAAAGTACTGATATTTCCAGCTGTTAATCCATCAATGATACGTCCAAGAAAGAGCATCCATAAAGAACCTCCCATTGCAAACAGGATATATCCAATGGCAGATCCTGATAAACAGATAATTAAAATAGTCTTCCTTCCATATCTGTCACTTAATGCTCCCAGAACCGGTGCTGAAAAAAACGTGCATCCTGCGAATATGGACAGGAGTGCACTCATAGCCACGACAACATGGCCGGGACCAACGTATCTGCCTACCAGGAAGGGTAGCAATGGCAATGCGACAGACATTCCAATAGAATTAAGGGCAACGATTGCAATGATGATCCACAAGGCGTTTCTTTGAGGTTTGATCGCAGTGGAGGAATAGCCTCCAGGTTGTTGTTTATGCTTGAGTAACATGAATTCTCATTTATTAAGTGTGATAATGCAAAATTGGGTGTCTTTTTTAGAGTAAAGTAGTTATATTGGACAGTAAAATAGTCGCAAAAGACTTTATGCAGAAAGGCGATCACACGGTTCCGGCGATCTTATATTCGCTTTCGGAGTTATTGGGAACCGAAATAGATAACAGGAGGTTAGAAATACCGGAAAACTTTGGCACGGGATATTGCTCCGGATTTGTGTTCAATGACCACATTCGAATGCTGGTCTCCAATTACGAACTCAATGTGGATTTAGAAGTAAAGAATCCTGACATTGACGGATCCAGGAGATACCTGTTTTTCAAGTTTCAGAATATTTTTCAGCCAGAAGCAACACCGCCTTCCGGAAAACAACTAAAGAATACACCTTCTGTTTTGATTGGAACCAGCCGTGTGAATACGGATGATCTCATTGCTATCCATACTAACACAGCCACTATAAACATAGAAATTGATGCTGTTTATCTGAGCGGAATGTTTGACTCTTTAGCAGAATCGCCTGTTTTGCATAGCTTATTAGAGAATACGCAACCTCTGCTATTTGAGCAACTCCTTTTTCCGGCTCTGCAAAAAATCGCAGAAGAAATCCTGACTGAATCGGCCACTGAAACTTTCAGATTGTTCTTTTTGAGGATTAAAGCCGAGGAACTCGTTTGCAGGTTATTGATGGAATTGGAAAAGCGGCAGGAAAAGCAGCTATATGCATTAAACAGCTTCGATATACAAGCTATTTATCAGGTAAGGGAGTGGATTCTTGAACATCTCGAAATACCCCCGTCGATTAATGCATTAGCAGTTAATGCCGGTATGAGTCCCACTAAACTTAAACGTTTATTCAAACAGATATTCGGGAACAGTATTTTTAGTTATTATCAGGTATTCAGAATGAAAGAGGCTGCCCGGCTGCTGAAAGAAGAAAAGCTATCAGTTTCAGAAGTAGGCTACAGGTTGGGCTTTACCAATCTGAGCCACTTTACCAGGGTGTTTCTGGAACATACCGGAATGAAGCCTAAACGATATAGCATGGTATACTGAGTTGTCGGGCAACATATACCCGTAGCCAGGGGAGATACCCTTCACGGTATTAGCTACAACAATCAGGGATTTAGCTACACGCTTCAGAAAACTTGATGAGATCTTTGTA
>JBQGEO010000004.1:0-2773 GCA_052039655.1 Pararcticibacter sp. | reverse complement strand
GACTGGAATTCCTGAAATGGCGTTACGATAGTGTATGATATGGCTAAATCATCCGGAATCGGCCCGGGGGCATTTATTATCCGGCATGATACGACTGGCGCGATAGCGTTGGAATAAATTTTATTAAACTCTTCGTCAGAGCCAGATGCTAATCGACTCTGGCACTTTCCAGACTTAACGGAATACACTACGGTAAAAGCAACAAGGAAAAGGAGGCAAAAAGATTTACGTCTCTTCAAAAAAGGCTGAAGTGGTTCATTATAAGATTGCATATTGTTATATCGTTCTATTATATTACAACAGCTCTGATAATCACTATTTCAAGACTGTTGCAGGCATTCGAATATACCGTTATTTTTTGCATTATCGACCCGGCCAAAGTAGGTAATATATTAACTTTTACGGTTGAGGAGTCTCCGGGTAGAATATCTCTTATTTCACACTCAGGTTTAGTACACTGGCAGTCCGAAACTGTATCATTTACTGATAGGATTTGTTTGCCATATTCCCCGGGTCTCTTCTACCCGTTTATTTTAGTTCGAATACTTAAAGCATAGAAATTAATACTAAAGCACAGAATTATCATTGCAGCAGCCCATAAGTAGTATCCATACCCGAAAGAAACAATTGGCCCCATAGAACCTGCCTCATTTCTTAGCACCTCTTTCCAGCATCTGAAAGACAAAGCGAGTGTCATTGCAGCGGTAGCCATCCATTGACTCCGCCTCCTTGCCCTTAATCGAAGTGTATGGGGTACTTCCAATTTTACAGCCTGGCGAAAATAATACAATGCAAAAAATGCTATAGGGTTCGCCAGCCAAATCACCCACTCTAAAAGTCCTCCACCCAAAATTGCTGTGCCTCCCATTATAAACACTTCGTAGCCCTGAGGATGGGCAATGCCATCGTTGCTTTTATATACAAATGCAACGCAGAACAATGACACAGTAAATAATATTACAGGGAGCAAGGTTATTAATAAAGTAGCAGATAAGCGGTTGGATATCATGCTCCGAAGATAACAATTGATTTCACAGGATTTAAGTTGAATCTTCACTCTCTGCTACCTCTATTCCTTACACTTTCCTACTTGATTCTATAAAATTGATTAATTTAATCGCGTGAAAAAGTATCTTCAGATAATCCTAATTCTTCTATCTACTGCTATAAAAACATCTGGTCAGACCTCGCTAAACTGCGATTCTCTTTTCAATAAAAGGTATAAACTGTCTGATGTACTTTCAAAAAAAGCTTCAACCTTTTTTGATGATGTTAGTAAAGAGATACTCTGTAAATATGACAGCGTAGATTTAGTTATTTTTTTGGGTCCCAGCGGAAACTTGCCTTTTCAAGTTTTGCCCGTCATGGAAATTACGAAAAATCGGCCTGCTGAAAACGCTATGATTACAGTGGCTGAACTAATTGAACCTTTTGATTCTCTTAGAAAATCTAAGGAATATGCCGGGATAAGGAACATTGTAACTGCTACATGGGTGATCAAAGAAAAAACAGCTGATCCGGCTAATTGGGAAACGGACAAATTGCTCTTGAAGAGAATAGGTTTTGATACGCTGCAGGTAAGTAAGATCAGAAGCCTAGTTTTTAAAAGCCCTAATCTTAGTTACCGGGAGGTGTTTACCCGCTTAAGTCAGGATCTTTCTGTAGCTTCTTCATCGAAGCCTGCAACCGATACGATAGCTCCTCTCCCTTCGGGTAAACAGAAATATATTAATGGGTTATATGCTTATATTGATTACACGGAAGGAATAAAAAAAGCGAAAGAATCTAACAAACCGGTTCTATTATACTTTACGGCTTATGGTTCTGTGAATGCAAGAAAGATGGATGTTGAGGTACTACTAAACCAGGAGATTCAATCTATTATAAATGATTATTTTGAACCGGTTGTACTTTGGACCGATGAACGCACCCCACTGTCTCCGGATAAGATCTATTATTCGAAGCTGCTTAAGAGAAATGTTAAATTTACCGGCGATTTGAACAGCGAGCTTCAAATAAAAATCTCCGGCTCAAATATGCAACCCATGTTTATTATCGCAAACCAGGATGGCTTGGCCACAGCGATGATAGGACACGTCAGCCTCCCCGACTTTAAGGATTTTTTGAATAAGCGCAGCGGAAAATAATATCCCCGGGATTTGCATGTTCTCCTTTTTGGCAGTTGGGTCGCAGCTATGAGCAAATAGGGATTTCCGGAAGGTAAGCGGGTGAAAGGTCTCGCCGTCTAAATATATGGAAACAGACTTCTGGACAATGTTTAAACTATTCATATAATGTTACCTGAAGTGGTAATTAGAGCAGGAGGATCACCTAAGCCAATAGTGGATGCCGTAGGAGCTCACAGGCCCCAATAATATCGAATGAGACGGAAGATAGGAAAATTTGTTTTGATAGATCTTGCTTTTGTTTATTTAGGTTTATTAAAGTTATACGGTTTAGGGGAAACGGGTGGTGATAGATACATTATTACCTCAATCTTGATATTGCTGGGATTTCCTCTATTTTTGATGGTGGGATATTTTATAGTTAAAGTATTAAACTATCTGATCTCTTTAATAAAAAAAATGAATACCTGTAGCCGCTCCCGATTTTTCCGGGCTAATTGTATTTATTAGTTTTTTTGTATTACAAAAAAGTATAAAAGGGAAAACTAGTACAAATCAAACGCACATTTAGTCCCACATCATTTTTTATATAGGTAAGAAAATGAAGTTAAAACTCACATACCAAAAAAAAAAAAAAAAAAAAAAAA
>JBQGEO010000003.1:0-5316 GCA_052039655.1 Pararcticibacter sp. | reverse complement strand
CTGAAGCTGATCGACAAGCAGAATGAAACCCAGCGAAAAAACCGTGGTGAACTGGTAAGAGTAGCCCTTGTGGGATATACCAACGTCGGCAAGTCGACGATCATGAACATGATCTCAAAGTCGGATGTTTTTGCTGAAAATAAGCTTTTCGCCACCCTGGACACCACTGTTAGAAAAGTGGTGATCGAAAATCTTCCCTTTCTGCTTTCCGATACGGTAGGCTTTATACGGAAGTTACCACATCACCTCGTGGAATGTTTCAAATCGACGCTCGACGAGGTCAGGGAAGCTGATATCCTGATTCATGTGGTAGACATTTCCCATCCCGGCTTTGAAGACCAGATCCGGACCGTAAATGAGACACTTAAGGATCTTGGAGCTGCTAATAAAGAAACCATCACCGTCTTTAATAAAATAGACGCTTACCGCCATGAAGGCACTGACGAAAGCGGGACACTGACGCTGGATGATTTCAGAAATACCTGGATGAGCCGGCACAACAGCCCGGCTGTATTCATATCAGCCCTAAACAGGGAGAATATAGAGGAGTTCAGAACAATTGTATTCGACAAGATGAAGGATATTCACATGCAAAGATACCCTTACGCTCCATTGCAGTAAGGGTATCTTTCCCGCTAAACTGCCCTTAACAGGAGTACAGGCTTATCGGATCGGAATGTCAGTTTAGCAGACACACTGTCGTGAAGAATGGATTCAAAAAAGCTGTATTTCCGGGGCAGCGAAATAATGATCTGGGCCCGGCAGCTTTTTGAATAGTCCAGGATCCCTTCCGTAATGTTTTTATGTTCAGTAAACCGGTATTCGTGTTCTACATCGCTGAGCATTTCATCCAGTAAAGCCTGTTCTTTGAGCACCTCTTCTTTTGGCTGTTCTCCCACCGGGCTGACATTCAGGACATCGAGCTTCGCGTTAAAGATGCTTAAAAAGCTTTTCAGATTATCAACGGGAATTATTTCCCTGATCTGGCGAAAGTCGCAGGCAAGCACTACCTTTTCAACAGGTTTGAACAAGGCATCCGGAGGCACTACAAGTACCGGCCGGGTTGATGTTTTGGCGATGCGTATCGTGTTATTCCCAAGATCCTTGTCCTCCGGATCATCCTTTCCATTACTTCCTATTATGACCAGGAAAGGATCTTCATGGGAATTCACCTCATTAATAACAGCAAGGAGATTCCCCTCTTCCAGGGCAATATCTACCACCACTTTCTTTTCTCCGAGTGAAGTCAGGCGGTCTTTAAGATTGTTCAATTTGCGGACAAACTGATTATTCATCCTTTGAATATCATCATCTCCGTATTGTGTGTAATCAACAGAAGGAAGGATTGTTTCATAATATCCCGTTCTGACTACATGGAGCAGAAGAAGACGGCAGTTACCTATTTGCTGTGCAAGTCGCAAAGCGTACTTTGCAGCATGGTCTGCTGTCTTCGAAAAATCAACGGGAACTAAAATAGTTGCCATATATAAGAAATTTAGAAATCAGACATTCAGGTTATAAGAAGAAAAGAAAGTGCGCTGTACAGCGCCGCATTCTGTCTCTGTTGCAGGTAAAAATACGAAAAGGAGCATCTAAAAGAAATGACCGGTATCACCGGAAAGCCACAATGGCCCGTATATGGAACCCAAAACGAACTAATTTACTTACCTTTGACATCAGATAAGAATTAAAAATCCTCTCAACTTTCGGATAAGGGGAACGTTATAATAAAATGGAAAGTAAACGTCAGCAAAAATTCGCGGGGGTCATCCAAAAAGATTTAGCGGAGATATTTCAACGGGAAGGGATGAGCTTTTTGCCCAACACCCTGGTAACGATCACCCGTGTGAGGGTGACACCCGACCTGGCTATAGCCCGCGTATTTTTAAGCTTCTTCAATAATCAGAATAGTTCTCTTGCCCTGAATACCATAAAGGCTCATTCAAGCGAGATCAGATATAAACTGGGAAGCCGCATAAAAAACCAGGTACGCATCATTCCTCATCTCGAGTTTTTTGTAGATGATACGAATGAATACGTAGAGCGTATGGACAAGATCTTCGATAAGATCAGTAAAGAGCCCAGGCAACCGGATACTGAAGAATGAGAGTAATCAGGGAACCTGTTAACTTTTACACCCATGCTTTCCCGGCAGTGCTTGCAGTCCCGGCGGCAGCTTTGTTGTTCGCCAGGTCGGAAACCCCTACTGAAATGATCTCCGGCTCTGTGTACGGAGCATGTGCCTTCACCTTGTTCTTTATCAGCGCCATTTATCATGGTTTCCCGGTAACAGATTACTGGATCCGCTTTTGGCAGAAGTTCGACCATTGCTGTATTTACCTGATGATCGCCGGGACATACACCCCGACATCACTGCTGGTATTCTCGGGGGCAACCAAATGGACGCTTTTCGGGTTGATCTGGCTGATTGCACTCTCAGGTTGCCTTCTCAAGATATATAACCGGCTGACAAACGAACGGATTTCACTTGCATTATACCTCCTGATGGGATGTATGATCGTACCTCTCATTCACCAGATGCTTACCGTGCTGCCGGCGGCGGCCATCCTGTGGATGCTATTGGGAGGAGTATTTTATATAGGCGGAACCTATTTTTATTACAAAGACAGGCCAATCGGGAAGTATGTTCACAGCCATGAAATATGGCACATATTTGTAGTACTGGGAGCTATTTCGCATTTCATTTATATCTATTTTTACCTGTTTAGGTAAAATATGAACATCCATTTTTCACACCCTTTATGGTCATTTGAGCCTCGCATCTATCTGCGGACTTAAAGAAGGACAGGAAATTAAAGCAGGAGAAGCATTCGCCGAGTTTGGAGTATCAGAGGAGAATGGCCACTGGCCTCCGCACCTTCATTTTCAGCTAATTTTCGATATGCAGGGAATGAAAGGTGACTATCCCGGCGTATGCCGTTTATCGGAAAAAGAAGAATACCTCTCCAATTGCCCGGATCCCGATATAATTCTCCGTCACACTTTTCAATAAATCAGTTGTTTATTCGTTATATAACGTATGACACTGAACTGGATACTACTTTTATTGACCAGCCTGTTTGCATCAGCGGGACAAGGAGATGTACCTTCTTTTAAAGGTGGCAGGAAAGGGCTTCAAAGCTTCATTTCCCAGAACCTTATATATCCCGGTTACTCCAAGCAGAACTGTATTCAGGGAACGATCGAAGTCAGCTTCCGGCTGACCCGTACCGGCCATGTATCCGATTCCAGGATCCAAAACGGGCTGGGAATAGATCTCGATGAGGAAGCATTGAGGATTGTCAGGCTCTCTTCAGGCAAATGGATCGTCCCCGGCGATTTTGACACCACGAATGTCATGGTGATGCCGGTAAGCTTTTCCCTTACCGATTATGGCTGTGCAGGCCGGAGTGCTAAACAGATAAAAGACGCTATCCAGGCGTACCGGGCTCAGGAAGAGCTTACAGCTGCTATTACTAACTTTTACTCGCAGCGGCAACCCGGAAAGTACAGTTCTGAAGACGAACAAAAGATCCTTCAGTTAAAAGAACAACTTGGAATTGACGAATCTTACATAGACGACCTGCTTAAGCAGGCCGCTAAAAAACTGAAGCAGGGAGATAAACAGGGTGCGTGTGAAGACCTCCTGTTTATTAAAAACCTCGGCAGTGCAAAAGCGGATAAAATGATTGAGGCCAACTGTAAATAGCGTCCGGAGAATACAGAGCCTTTCTAAATATCTTCCGGACACCCTGCAATGCATGGATGACCTTATATGAAATCAAGACCCGAGAATTTGCGGTTCAGTATCCGGCTGTTATTTACATCCAGCCATTTATCCAGAACAGTGGCGTACACATCGCGGAAATCAATTTTATATTTCAAGTCCCCGTTATCCAAATTCGCCAGATCCGGCGCTTCATTATAGATACCCGGTTTTTTAAGCTTGCCTCCAAAAACAAATACATTATTGGCTGTGCCATGGTCTGTTCCATTACTGGCATTTTGCTCCACTCTTCTGCCAAACTCTGAAAAAGTTAACACCAGGGTATCATCGAGCCGGCCGGTCATCTTCAGTTCCTTTAAAAAGACAGCAAGTCCTTCGCTGTATTGTTTCAGCAAACGCCCCTGCTGATCCTTCTGCCCGGTATGGGTGTCGAAGCCACTAAGAGACACATAGTACACTCTGGTTTTTAACCCACTGTTAATAAAACGGGCAACCGTTTTCAACTGGCTGGCAAATGCCGACTGCGGATAGTCCATTTTACTCTGATAAGTTCTGGCTGTATTCTGTATATAGGCAGCAGACGAATACGTCTCAATCATTGTTTTATACAGATAGCCCAAGTTATCTTCGTTCAAATGCTCATCCGGTGAATGGACCACTTCCTTGAAGAAGGGCTCCCTGGTATTGTTAAAAAGCTTGCCAGGATCCTTCACGGCTATGCCCTTCCTGGAAAGTCCTTTTAAAGCAAGAGAGAGGGAGTCATCTACTTCAATTGCTGTATAAGGATCTTTGCACGTCTGGCAGTTTGAATCCAGGTAACGGCCGATCCAGCCAGTGGTAAGATACTCCTCAGAATTACTTGCCGTCTGCCAGATATCCATGGAACGAAAATGCGATCTGTCGGGATTCGGGTAGCCGACGTTGTTCAGTATACCCATCCATCCCTGGTCATAGATCTCCCGGAGAGCTTCCATGTTAGGATTAAGCCCCTGCAATTCATTCAATCTGATCAGATCATTCTGAGGAAGCGCAATACTATTGCGTTTTTGATAATAAGCATCCATTCCATAAGGAACCACGGTATTTAAACCGTCGTTTCCTCCGGAAAGCTGGATGATCACGAGGTTTTTGTAGCCCGACAACTCTGATGCTGCAAGCACTTCGAGTGGCTTCAGGAACGAGGGTATCAGAAAAGCTCCTGATGCCAGTGCGGTGTTCTTTAAAAAATCTCTTCTTTTCATTTTTGGTTGTCAGAAATCGGCTATCAGCTTTCAGCTCATCACCGGTACGTTAAACTTTCAACTCACTAAATACTTACGATCTTCTTAGCAAAGCTGATATTCGGGGGTACTGAGCAATTGCAGAACCATGCTCTTTATGCTCCCGGAATCGATCCTTTTTAAACTTTGCCGCCCCGGATTACCAGCAATGAGGAAATAAGCAAGTTCGGCGAGCTTTACATCGCTTGGAATGTCCTTCAGGAATACGTCCCAGCCGGGCTGGGTTTTTACCCGCCGTTCTACCTTCAGCTGTTGTCTTTTCGCAGCGGCAATAAACGCCTCATCCTCCGGGTCTGCCTTGCCTCCGGT
>JBQGEO010000002.1:0-4360 GCA_052039655.1 Pararcticibacter sp. | reverse complement strand
CCCCACAACGCCTGCAGCTTCCAGCTGATCAATAATACGGCCTGCCCTGTTGTAGCCAAGCTTCAGCTTTCTCTGGATAAGCGATGTCGATCCCTGCTGATGCATGACAATGAGTCGTGCGGCGTCCTCAAACAGAGGGTCGCGGTCATCCGGATCAAAATCTTTGACACTTCCGCCTTCTCCATTTTCATCAAAGTATTCCGGCAATAACCATGCAGACGAATACCCCCGCTGCTGCCCGATAAAATCTGAGATCCGTTCTACTTCAGGGGTGTCGACAAAAGCACATTGCAACCGGCTAAGATCGCTTCCTGTCGACAAGAGCATATCTCCCCGGCCTATCAGTTGGTCTGCTCCTCCCGAATCAAGAATAGTACGGGAGTCTATTTTAGAAAGTACCCTGAATGCAAGACGTGCCGGGAAGTTCGCCTTGATGGTACCCGTGATAATATTAACGGAAGGACGCTGCGTGGCAATGACGAGGTGTATGCCCACCGCCCGCGCAAGCTGTGCCAAACGTGCGATAGGAGTTTCCACTTCCTTCCCTGCTGTCATCATCAGGTCGGCAAACTCGTCTATCACTAATACGATAAAAGGAAGGAACCGGTGCCCGTCTTCCGGGTTAAGCCTGCGGTTGACAAACTTCTGATTATATTCCTTCAGGTTCCGCACCTGGGCATTTTTCAGCAGATCGTATCGCTGATCCATTTCGATACAAAGAGAGTTGAGTGTATTGATCACCTTTTTCGTATCGGTAATAATAGCGTCTTCTTCTCCCGGCAGCTTCGCAAGGAAATGCCTTTCAATTTTCTTAAAAAGAGTTAATTCGACCTTCTTAGGGTCAACCAGCACAAATTTTAACTGTGAAGGATGCAGCTTATAAAGAAGGGAGACCAGGATGGCATTAATTCCAACTGACTTACCCTGGCCTGTAGCACCGGCAACAAGAAGGTGCGGCATTTTCGCCAGGTCAGCAATGTACACTTCGTTGGAGATTGTCTTGCCGAGGGCTATAGGCAGATCCATCGTGGTGTTCTGGAACTTCTCCGTAGCCATCACAGAGCGCATGGCCACCATTTCCGGCTGCTGATTCGGCACTTCTATACCGATAGTTCCTTTTCCGGGCATCGGAGCTATAATACGGATCCCAAGGGCAGCAAGACTCAGGGCAATGTCGTCTTCCAGGTTTTTGATTTTGGAGATCCTGATGCCCGGTGCCGGGATAATCTCGTAGAGGGTAACAGTAGGACCAATTGTAGCCTTGATCTTGTCAATCTCTATATTATAATTATTGAGAGTCTCAACAATCTTATTCTTATTAGCCTCAAGTTCTTCAGCGCTGACGGAGATTTTTCCCGAGCGATGGTTGTCAAGCAAGTCAAGCTGGGGATGCACATAAGAGGAAAGATCGAGTTTTGGATCGTACTGTCCGAACTGTTCTACCAGTTCGCTGGCGGTCTTCTCTTCCGGCGTTTTCTCAATAGTCAGCTCTGGCTCCTGCTTCACCTGTTCCCGGCTTTCAGAGGGTTTCAGCACCTGGGGCCTCACGTCTGATGTTTCATCAGGAACAACTGGTTTCTCAATATTAAATGCGACAGTTGTTGCCGCTACCGTTTCAAGCGGAATATGACGGACCGGCAATTCATCTAGAGACGGATCTGTTTCAACCACGGGCATTACCCTTTGCTGTGTCAGGGGCTGAGGTCTGCGTTCTTCTTCCGGCCTCTCTCCGGCTCTCGCCCTGTTTCTCCTGCTGCTGTTGAGAGGAAACTCAACAGGCTCAGACTTTATTTCGTCCTCAAGCTCCACCTCGTCCGGCTCAGGAGGAACATCCAGCGCCATCTTCTTCTTCCTCTCGGGGATCTTAAAGTCAATATTATATGCAATTACGAGAGCTGTTAAAGCAGCGAATGCCAGTAATCCTGCAATTCCTGCATTTCCTATCTGAGCCTGCAATAGCCGGTTGGTCCAGAACCCGAACTCCCCTTCCAGGAAATGCGGAAAGTCGGAAGTAAAACTGTGGAAAAAGGCCAGTGTCTCAGAAATAAATACAAGAAGAAAAAAAGAATAGCCGAATGTCTTCGTAATGGAAGCTACTTTCACCTTAAAGAGCAATCTGTAGCCGACAATAAAAAGGATACCTATAAAAAGGAAGGAAGCCACTCCAAACCATTTATAAATAAACTGGTGCGACAGCAATGCCCCAAACTTACCAAGCCAGTTTTCTACTACCGGAGGCTGAGCGCCGGATTTTACCAGTTCGTCATTTGTGCCGAAGAGACTATCCCACCCGCCGTTTAACACATAGCTCTGATCATCCTCCCAGGTAAACATATACGATGTAAAAGCAACCAGGAAGTACAGGGATAAGACCAGAAAGAAAAGCCCGAGTATCTTTACCGCTCTGCCATTGTTAAAAGTAAAGCGCGGCAATATCTCGGCCCTCTCCTTATTCAGGCGTCCCCTTCCGGCAACCTTTGAATTATCCTCTTCCCTAAACGTATTCGATCTGAACTGATTTCCTCTTACCGGCATTTTTCCAAGCGGATTTAAAGAGACAAATATAAAAAAGTTTTTACAGGGCGGGGGGAGCAGGCTACAGATGTATACCCTGAGATCGCCTTTCATCTCAGTATAAAAACTTTGCTATTAATAAAAAGGCTAAAAATCCCAGATTCTCGTCCTGATCCTCTTCATGTAATTCCTTATTCCGAGAACAAAAGCTGCAAGGAAATAAAATATCAGGGGGAATCCTACTGCGAGGAAGGATGAATAAATGAAAAAAAGGCGAATTTTGGAGATAGACATATCAAACCTTTCGCCAAGGTAAGTCGAAACGCCGAAAGAATACTTTTCAAAAAAAGCGATAATGCGCTGTATCATGTCAATCGTAGTTAATGATCTTAGCTCCAACATTACAAAGTAAGCAATTTTTTTTGTCACACCACGATTTTTTTAACTGAAGAAGGGCCTGCGACTCTCCGGCGTTCCGGGGGATGACTCCGATAGATCTAAAACCGCGTATAATGCTATTTGTTTCAGGCGGCAGGTTTTCAAGTAAACGTAGCGCTCTGCCTGTAAACATTTCGTTTCCAATATATTTACCATAGGTAAAGACAGTCGCCGCAACCGTATTAAGCAGAATGTTGTTAACGGATTCGGTACCGGGTTGTGCTGATATCCTCGCACATGGCTTTCCCAGGCGGTAATGGGTCTCCCAATAGGGATCAAGGGGCAAGTCCTTAAAGAGCTTTGCAATTTCCTTCACATCTGCCAGCGTCAGTATTTTAGAAAAGAGATGAGCTGATTTTAGTATCAGCGCTGCAAACTGTGCAATCCTCAGTGTAGGAAAATTTTGCGGATGCAACCTCAAAAACTTCCAGAGATACGAGTCTATGGGGGAGAGATGATATTTCCGTCTCAAAAAACCGTACTCTGAGGCCAGTCTCATGGTATAGTCATCAGGCTCTTCGTCATGGAGAAATCCGGCCTGCCCGAAAAGGAGGGCTTCGATCTGGAGTGGGCTGTTGCGGTGCTTCCCGAGTATTTGCTGGGGAAGCGACCGTGCGAGGAGCTCGAATGGCAGGGCATTTACCTTGAAACCAAAATTACGGGCAAGAAGGATGTAGAACGCATCGTCCCAGCTTCCTTTGTATTCATCCACAAGCTTCAGTACTTCCGACGACTTTTCTTCCAGCCGTGTCGTCAGGACCCTCGACAACCAGTTACTCATATAAAGATCAGTAACCTGACCAATTTGCTTCTCACAGGGTATCCATGACATGTTGCGCATCAATTGGATATAACGGTTTTCTACGCCAGGCTTTATATAACTTTTCAGCTCAAACGCAGGCGGCTCCGTTCCGTCACTTCTGAAGATCTGCCTGTCGTGTTCATAAACAATATGGAGAATGACGTTATTATAGGCGGGATCTTTCGTATGCCCGTGCCTGTCCCAGTCAGAGGAGGAAATATGAACTTCCGCATTACCTGCCCACAAAGTCTTTCCTATCCGAAGCTTTATATCTGTAAAATCAGGGCCTGCATCCCGGTTATAATACCCGGGAGACACAATTTCAAAGGGCTCTCCGTTCGTAGTAGTAAGATTCTTTTGCTCAAACAGCCTGTATTTCCATATGAAACAAATAAAGTCTTCGGACATGTAAGTTAAGAGTTGAAAGTTAAAAGTTGAAAGTTGAAAGTATTAAGTCGCGGGGGCTGAATTTAAGTATGCGGTAATATCATCACCATACTAAAAACAAAATCCGAAATCCAAAGGTTCAATTTTGCTCAAATTTCCTGCTGTCTATCAAATCTCACAAAGGTCTCATCCTCTTAAATCTCGTTCTCCCGATCGTAT
>JBQGEO010000001.1:0-2098 GCA_052039655.1 Pararcticibacter sp. | reverse complement strand
AAAAAGACAATGGGCGTTCCTCAATGAACAGAACGACTCTCTTCTCAGGATGCTCCCCCCGGACGGCTGTCCTGATCCGGTGGCCATTAACTTTTCTGAAAACCTGACTATGATCGCGTTTGATTCCGAATGGTGGCTTTATACGTATCCAAAAGAGAACCGGGATGCAGACTGCGATTGCAAAACAAAAGAAGAAGTGATCGCACGGATGAAGGAACTTTTATATCAAAATAGAAATAAAGTGATCCTGCTGGCTTCCCATCATCCTTTTCAAAGCTACGGAACGCACGGCGGGCATTTTTCACTAAAAGACCATTTGTTCCCCCTCACGGCAGTCAACAGGAATCTGTATCTTCCTCTTCCCCTGCTTGGTTCTCTTTACCCTCTCTTAAGAAATACGTTTACCAACCCCGAAGATCTGAAGCATCCCCTGTATCAGGATATGATTAAAAATGTAAACAGAATTTCGGGCGATTTCCCGAATCTTATTCATGTTGCGGGGCATGAACACGGATTGCAGCTGATCCGCAGTAACAAGCTTCAGGTAGTGAGCGGTTCAGGGGCAAAGAGAAGTTTCGCCGCAAAAGGAAAACATTCGCTGTTTGCCGAAGCTAATCAGGGATACGTGACAGCCGATATACTAACAGACAGGAGTATAAAACTGACTTACTATATTCTTAAAGGCGAAATGGTGATACCTGCGTTTGAATATAGAAAACCCTATGTGCCTGCCAGTACCGAAGAAAGTATTTTATACAAGCAGTTTGCAGGAGATAGCATAACAGTTGCCGCCCATGAGAGTTACAACCGGGTAAGCAAGGTCCACAGGAAACTGTTTGGCGAAAATTACAGAAAAGAATGGGCGGCTGACACCCGTCTGCCGCTTATCAGAATATCGGAGATAAAGGGGGGACTTACCCCCGTGAAAAGAGGGGGCGGAATGCAGTCGGTATCATTACGCCTTCGCGACAAAACAGGAAAGGAATGGGTGATACGAAGTGTTGAAAAAAGCCCCGACCTGCTGCTTCCTCCACAGTTACGGGAAACATTCGCCAGGGACTGGCTCGATGATGCCGTCAGCGCACAGCATCCTTATTCTGCACTGGTGATCCCTCCTATAGCTGATG
The DNA here is from genome assembly GCA_052039655.1 of Pararcticibacter sp. Classification (GTDB taxonomy): domain Bacteria; phylum Bacteroidota; class Bacteroidia; order Sphingobacteriales; family Sphingobacteriaceae; genus Arcticibacter. The sequence goes on along the minus strand of JBQGEO010000001.1, from coordinate 971 downwards.
CTGTGGGTGTTCCTCACTCCAATCCGATAATAGGAGTCATCGCGGCCGACAAAAGCCTGGGTATCTACGAGCAGGATTTTGTGAACAAAGTTTGTTTGCTGGAAGAAAGGGAGCCAGCAGGAGATTCAGATAATTCTTTCAAAATGCTCGAAAAGCTGAAGAAGGACAATGACAACTCCTATGACAGCGAAGCATTCTTAAAAGCGCGTCTGCTTGACCTGTTGACGGGCGACTGGGACCGGCACGAAGATCAGTGGCGATGGGTGGATCTGAAAGAAGGTAAGGAAGAATATTACCAGGGCGTACCCCGCGACAGGGACCAGGTATTCAGAGTTTCAGACGGCATTTTTCCGCGCCTTGCCAAACGTCGCTGGATAGCTCCGACCCTCCAGGGCTTTGATGGAAAAATAGACGATGTCAGATACTCCCTGTTCAAAACAAGATTTGTAAACCCTCTCCCTGCTTCTCAGCTCAGCTATGAAAGATGGATGAAGATCACTGAAGATTTTGTTGCGGCCGTCACCGATTCTGTACTCGAAACTGCACTTAAAAGACTACCCGCCTCTTCTTACCGCTTGAGGCATGACGAGTTGCTGGGAAAGCTGAAGGACAGACGGGCGAATATCCCGGGAGCTATGGCTGAATATTACAGGTTCATTAATAAGATACAGGACATTCGCCTGAGCGACAAAAATGAAAAGGTCACGATCACTGAAGATCCCGGAAATTGGATTCAGCTAAGCGTGAATAAAATTAATAAAGACGGAAAGCTCGCGGGCTCAATCATGTCAAAAAGCTACGACCCGGTCATCACAAAAGAGATAAGAATTTACACCGGAGACGGAAACGACAGCACTGTTATAAACGCAAGGCATTCCCCGGTTAAATTCAGGATCATTGGAAATAGGGGTATAAAAAAATACAACATCATAGAAACTGCCAAAACTGTGGATATCTACGGAAAAGAAAAT